>QYQH01000026.1 GCA_007280395.1 Actinomycetales bacterium
AACACGCAATAACTCAGCAAAGGAAGTTGCATAGACAGAGTGCGGGTGACCAGCGGCGGCCCATGCCACTTCATGTTCAATAAGGGCTTCATCTAGGACTGTAATCTCTGGTGGATTAATCCATCCGATTGGACTGACGCCCCCTATGGTTTTTGAAACCTGGCAGGAAGAGAAAAACTTCAAGCCGATACCGTTGCCTTGGTCATTTCTAATTTGGTTGCGCAAGTATTTATCCCTTGTAATTGATTCTGAGTAAGTCTACAGTTTCAGCGTGAAGAGCTTCCTAGGTACTCAGTCAATATTTAGGAAATCTCTCTTTGCGACAGTGTGTATTCTGTTCGTGGCAACGAGTTGTTCGAGTGGCAATGAGAAGGCAAGTAGCGAGCCTACGGTAAGCCCTCCAACAGAGATCGTTACTAGCTCACCTACTCCTGATCCCACACCTACGCCGGCAGTAAGTCCTACCACTGAACCTTCATCAACACCTACAACCTCGACTCAACCTAAAACTAAAGAGAGCAAGAGCGTTGTAACACCGTCGGCAACTCCAACTCCAAAAAAGAGCAAAGCAACTTCAAAGCCATCGCCGTCGACAAATGAACTCACACCCGCACAGATGCTAGTTAAGTACCCACCAACTATTGGAGTAGTAACTCCCTGGTATAAGATAACCCCAGAACAAGCGGGCAAGGCTTATACAGATGTAAAACCGTATGAAGTCGGTTTAACCTATGCTTTATACCAGATTGGTAATGATATGCTCTATATCCACCCTAGGTGGAATGGGAGTACAGTAACTTGGGACTCTGTACTTAATCATAATGTAGACGTAAAAGCAATCAAAGTTACCGAACTATTTAAAAACAATTTAGGCGGGCTTTTAATCGCTATGGAATGGTGCGACATAGATGGATGTGGGGTAGTATCCCTTAGAACTGATGTCGACTTATCTAAACTAGCCCAATTGGACCCAAATTTGAAGCAGACCTGGGAACCAACGAAGGTCAATAGATAATGAAAATTATTAGCGTTTTAGTCTGTGAAGGTGCATCTTGTGTTGCGAAAATTAGTAGAAATAATATGCACATTGGTCTTATACCTAAAAATCTACCGGGCGTCTATCAGGAATGGACTCCAATATACTCATTCAGATAGTTATGGTTTACAAAGTGGTGTTACTTAGTCACTTACGACCATACGCTTCGCACCAGTACAAGTAATAAGTTCGTTATAGGTTGTTGGATACACCGCATGGGGATGTCCGGCAGCTGCCCACACCACCTCGTAATCGTTTAACGCTTCATCTATCAGGATTACCTCTGGCTTAGAAATCCACCCTAGTGGGCTCACGCCCCCTATGGTTTCTGAAACCCACGCAACAGGGGAAACTCCTCCTATCGCAAAGCCCGAAACTGAGCGAACGTAATCGGCGTCGGCTCTGTGGAGTTTTTCAACACCGAGGTTTCGGGCCACTAACTCGGTGTCAACTCTGTGTCGGCCACTTGTGATTACAAGTAGCGGATTGCCATTGGGGAGTTTAAATATGATTGAAGACGCAACCTGTCCCACTTCAATACCTAAAGCCTCTGCGGCCTCTGCTGCTGTTCTAGCACTATCTTTAAGCGCGACTATCTGCCCTGAAATACCAGCAGACTTAAGAAATTCACGCACGCGAATAACAGAAGGGTGATTTAGTACGTCATCTTCGTTCATTTTTTCTTCCCCTTCTTTTCTGCCTTTAGCTTATCAGCTTTTTTCTTTTCTGCTGCCTTTTTCCTAGCCCCTTTTTTGGGTACTAAGTTTCGGGGGTAGTAACTCAGAACGTCTAATTCTTCATTCCATTGCCATTCAATCTTTACGCGATCTGTATCGTATCCATGAAGCGAGCGATAATCTTCGCGGGCAGGAAGAATTACTATTTTTCTAATTAACGCTTTTGCTACGTCTCGCCTCTGAGGAACTGTAAGTTGCTTTTCCCAAACTTCTGAGATTTCTTTCACGTCAACTTCTTCTAGCAAAGTGTTCAGGTTAGCGTTAGATGTTTGAGGTTTCATATCTTTTATTAAAGACTCAGTCTCATTAAGTCGTTTTTTGAGTATGTTCCAGGCTTTTTGGTAGTCCTCGTCACCACCGTTATAGTTAAAATCAGCGTTCCGACGTTGTTCTTGAAGTGCCTGGATTTCGGAACGCAGAAATTCGTGGCGCACAGTCGGATTGTCTAAACTATTTTGCTTCGCAGTACTCCTTATATTTTTGGTCATACTATGAATAACTTTACGAGTATCTTTCTTGGCGAGCATTTGAAGAATAACTTGAGTCAAAAAGCCCTCAAGAGAAGCAGACTTGGTAGATAAACCCTCACAGTCTGTGTGTAGATGGTATTTACCTCGGCACCTGTATGTTGCTCCGCCGTGTTCTGTTGGACTTGCTCCAATCATTTTTCCTCCACAGTAAACGCAATACACAATTCCCGAGAGCAACGCTCCACCCCGTGAAGGGTGGTAGATATAACGCTCACCTATTTTGGATTGAAGAATGTTATAAGTTTCTAAGTCAATGATTGGCGGAAAGGGTCTAACTTCCTCTCCTGCTTCATCCCGAAAGACCTTGCCGCTATAAACAATGAAACCCGCAAGATAAGGACTTCCAAGAAGTCGGCGAAGTACTTGATCTGACCAAGGATTGCCGAACACAGTTCTACTTCCCTTTTCGTTCAGTGCTTCGCAAATTTTGGGAATGGAGTCTCCCTTTATAAATAGCTTGACCGCTTGTTTAATGTATTTCGCTTGTTCAGGGTCAATGACCAAAGTAGAGCCTTCGCCTGGCTTACCTTTTTTAATAGCGTAGCCGAATGGAGGAGGGCCGCCTCTCCACTTTCCAGCTCTCATCATTGTTTGCTGGGCAGACATTACGCGGTCTCGAATGTTTCTAGCTTCTGCTGCTCCGATTGTTCCCAAGAGTTCGGCAACAGTAAGACCAACTGCCGTAGATGTATTTACACCATCTGTAATCCCAACGAGCGCGGTACGGGTCGTCACAAAGAGTTCAAGGACGGTACCAAGTTCTGAAACTTTGCGAGTTAGTCGGTCAAGTTTGTAAACAACAACGTAATCGTAGTTATGGAGTTCCTCCATTAGTGCGCGGTAGGCGGGCCGCTTTACTCCTTTGCTTCCGCTATAACCCAGATCCACATAAAAATCTCCACCACCAATTTTTATATTTTCTTCTGGGTCAATCACGGCTTGGGTTTGGTTAATCACCCATCCATTTTTTCTACACTCTTTTAAGATTTCGTCCTTTTGTGTCGTCGGACTGTATGAGTCATCAGTCATTACTGACAGCCGAATGTATCCCGCTGCTCTTTTTCCAACTGGTTTAACTGGCACAACCAAAAGCTTAGCCGCTCTACCCGCAATAGGACAGAGAAATCGCTCAGGTTTTCCCACAGGTGTGTCGGAAGCCCATTTTGGGAACCAAAAAATTCGTATGCCGAAACCGAGGGTCTAGGCACCGTCCCAGGTATGAAAACATCACACGAAAAGTCCCAAGCCCGTCTAGCCCTTGCCGTATCCGCCGCCGTAAAGGCTGCTGGTACCCCGTCCCAGGCTGCTCTGAGCAAGGTTGCCCGCGTTTTCGCCTCATTATCTGAGGACAGCTGACGTTTTGGGCATAGCCCCGACTGTCTTGGGTATGGCTTCCCCTATTTCTTCCCCTAAGTATGAAAAGTGCCTTAGACCCTTCTTTATTGGGAGGCAAGAAATCCACTTGGGCACAGGCGAGGTTGCCGTGTCCACTTTTGAGAAGCGGTGCGGCACTCGTCGCAAAGATCTGTGCGAACCCTGCTCGGTCATTTGGAAAGATGACGCTTACTTCGCGTTAATGAATGGCGCTAAAAATTACAACGGGAAAATTACTTTCATAACTCTGACCGCACCAGGCTGGCGAAGATTTGGGAAAGCCCACACAATTACGCAAGGCGATAGAAAATACAGCACCTGCGCTTGTCGAAAATTTCACAAGGAAACCGATCCAATTGTTGGTCTTCCCCTAGATAAGAATAATTTCCAGCATAAGAAAGTTGTTGAGTTTAATCATCTCGCCCCTCGACTTGCCGCAATTACCCTTCAGAAAATTTGGCGTTTAATGGCCACGGAAAACCAAACCACAATTAAGAATTCCAAACGTCCTACCGCTCGAATTATGGAGTGGCAGGACAGAGGGTTACTTCATACTCACATAATCGTGTTAGGAGAAATTCCTGAAATTATTGTAAAGGCAGCAATTAATGGAAGAGAAGCAAAAAATAACTCGCGGAGAGTTTCCCCCACTTCGCATAAAGGAGTTCGGTGGGGAACTCAATTTGATGTTAAACACATTGACGGCAAAAATCTAAATGAAACTAAGAAGTTAAGTGCCTATGTAACCAAAGTAATTTCATATGCCGTCAAAGACGTAACGAGAGAAAATACGGCAAAGCACCCAGGCCACAATGCTCACCGCCAAGAACTTAGGAGCCACACAAATTCAGTAATTTCTTGCTCCGCGACTCCATTTCAATGTAGGGGAGCGGATCTAGGGAAGAACTATTCCCATTTACTAGCTGGGCTTAGTTCTCAAGTAGGACTTTGCCGAAAGCACTACCGCGGAAAACATCAGTTGGGCTTTACGGGGAATGTCCTCTCTCTTAATCGCTCCTGGGGTTCATCGTTGGGAGCGGCCAGAAAAACGAGACAAAATTGGGTTAAGAAAACTGTGTTGGCGCAAAATGCCGCCAAGGCATTTTGCCTAGATACTGAAAAGAAACTCGTCACACATCTCTTTCTGGGCCGCGACCCATTAAAGGCTCAAAGGTTCCTTGCCATTCGCTCAAGTGCGCGAATAGTAATTAAAAGCGGAGTAATTACTCCGCTCCGAACCTAAAAAGGAGCAACAAATGGAACTTCCAGTAGATGTAGAAAAACTCAGCATAATTGTCATTGGCGAAGCTTTGCCCGTCTTTGTTTATGGCACTCAAGAAAAGCGAAAGAACGCACAAGGGCAGGACATTTATAAACTTCCTGTTCTAATCCAAAACACAGGTGATAGGCAAGACCCAACCACAACAATCACCGTTGCGGGAGATGCCCCAAACTTCCCGAAAGGATCTCGTGTTTCAGCAGTTGGCCTAACCGTTATGAGTTGGTCAATGCGCGGGAAAGACGGAGTAATGCGTAATGGAATTACTCTCCGAGCTAAAACACTAATTCCCTTCGGAAGTAAGGGCTAAAGATGTGGAAGCGTCTCCGACTTCAGCAGGTTTTCACTAACCTTCATTTAGAAGGAATTTATATTCCATTCTTTCAGAAGGTTATCCATACACCAGCAGGTGGCTTCTCGATGATAATCAAACTGCGGACAGGAATGACTGCTACTCGCATTATGAAAAAATCAGAAGCTATTGCTATTGGAATGAAAGCGGCAGAAGTAACTCTGGAAAGAATAAGAGGCGATAAGTTTCGTCTTTCAGTTAGAACAGAGAATGAAAGAGTGCTTCCAACTTATCCTGCTGGGAGTAATGAACTTGGTTCCTGAAGTCCTCACTTCAATTCCTTTCGGAGTGAATGCTGACGGATACCAAGTTCGTCTTTCACTATTTACGAAATCTGGTGGGAGCGTTACTTTGATTGGCGGAAATCCAGGTCAGGGTAAATCCTCAGCAGTGAAGATAATTCTCGCTGGTTGCGTAGGAACTAACTCGTGTGTAATTTGGTTTGACCCAAAAAGCGGAGCAGACGCCAATCCGTATAAAGACAGAGTGGAGGTAGTCTCCGACCCGAGGAACCCCGGGCAGTTTCTAGATTATTTGGTTCGTATCCAAGAACTTATTTTCCAACGAAATCAGATTATTTCTCAGGGTTACGACATCAACATATTGCCCAGGGTAGTTTTGTTTATAGATGAGTGGGCTTTGCTTACCGCTCTTGGAACAAAGCAGGAGCAACAATTAATCCAGACTGAAATTCGCAATTTAGCTGCTACTGGTAGATCTGCCAACGTATCTTTAGTGTTGGCAACTCAACGACCTACGAGTGTAAATATTGACGTGGCGACCCGCGAATTAAGCAATAACAGAGTCGCTTTTCTTGTTGGCGACACACACGCCTCAGAAGCAATTCTTGGACAAACTGGTGCGGAGTCGAAAACAAATCCATTAAGACCTGGGCAAGCTTTAGTGTGGCTAGATGGTCAATTACAAAGAACCACAATTTATGAAGTGCCTGAGCAACTATCTACTTGGTGTAAGAATGCTGCTGGCTACAAAATTACACTCCAAGACGCAGAAGAGCTGGGAGAAATATTTAGCCGCGAAAGCGGAATAAATGATATTTAACTCGAAGTCTGCCCAAGCTTAGTAACCTTAAGGTGATTACTTTGGCCTTCCCCCTTAGTGCTTACGTCCTGGGGGACCTGTGGAACTTAACCAAATTTTGGACAGGTTCGTGGAGGGCATTTCTGCCGTGGACGCCAAGACTCAACACAGTTCAGCTAACCGTCGCACAGGTGAAATGTATCTCCCTGGAGTTAAGACGATGAACGAACCCAAGTTTGTGGAAGAGTTTTTAGACTGGTGGCGCTTGGAGCACGCTTCAGATTTTTCACCACCAGAAGCAAGCGATAGAGAAGTTAAGTACCCAGGAATACCAAGAGCTAAGTGCGATTTGATTTTTAGTTCCGAAGGATCACCACTTGCCACCCCTGAGTGGTCAATTGAGGTAAAGCACGTCGCATTGGTTGGAAATAATGGAAAAAATAACGATTTTGGAGTGGCAAAGATTTTGTCCCCTTATTTGAAAGACCGCTCACTTATTCACGACATTGAAAGACTTCGAGACCACGGAATTGGAAAGCGCAAGGCGGTAGTGGGTTACTCATTTGAATACAGTTATGAAAGCTGTTACGAAGCGGCTCTCAAGCACCCATCGCACCTAGATGTAGTCGAAAACATAAGGGAAGTTTGTCGAATGAACGACCCAGCTAATGGGGCTTATCCTCTAATGCCAATGATTGAATTCGCAAATGAAATTTTCCAGCACAAGGGGCTTGTAAAAAATCTGATAGTCAAAGATTTCAAGAACGCTTGGAGACATCCAGCAGGCGGAAATGGAAAGTTCTTTGCTTGGGAACTCCAATAAATCGCAATTAGATTTAGAGATTACTTAGATTTTTCAATTAACCAACGGTTAGGAAGTTCTGTTGCGAAATATGAGCCAACAGATCTCCATTCTTCACAATTGACTTTATCAGCCTGACTATCCTTAAGCATCGTTGTGTAAAAAATTGAAACGATAAACAAAAGTCCCATCATCTCTTCGTCGTTTTTGTCCATACCGAGATTTTGGCACTCCATAGAAAGAGCTGAAAAAATATCCATCTGGTCATTATTTGTAATGGACATGGATTTGTTCCATTTCGAAAGAACTCTACTTAGTGCCATACCTTGTTGAAGATAGAGCATGTGGTCGGCTTCTTCTAACTTGAAGAGATTTATATCTTCTTTGCTTACTTCAATCTGAAATGGTGAGTAGGCAATGGCATGAAAAATTTCTTCGGAGATTAATCCATCTTTTAGAGCCTTAGCGACAATCGCGCTGAAAAGTTTTGAATATTTTGGAACTGAGGCACCTGCTGGAGATTGCTTTCCTACACTTAAGGCTTGAGCAATCGTCATAAAGACAGAGGAACGGAGAGCCCAATCAGGTAGTGGTTCTTGCTTACTTCCAAATAGTCCCATAATTCATAAACCTTTCAGTTGAATTCTTAAATTAACTGTAAAGCAGATTGCTTATAAATCAAGGCCTTGTTACTACTGAACTAGGCGTAGTGGTGGAACTTCTTTTTCCTGTGGGTACTTAACGGCTTCGGCCACTCTGTGGTAATCACTATGGTTTCCAAGTACAAAGTCAGGGTTAGCAGGAGCGGAGAGGATTGCGTCGGTTAGTTTGCTCTTTCCTAAGAGATCCAAATCGCGCAATACCTGAGCCTTGATGACATTATAAACAGCACCCACGTTTACTCCATTACCTAATTGTTTGTAAGTTAAGGAGTTGGTTTGGTCAATGAAATCAAACCAATCTGGAAGTCCTTGTAAACGGGCAGCTTCACGAATAGTAATTCTGCGTTTTTGTTTGGCGATAATTGAAGTCTGAGTAATCGCCACAAGTGCTGGCAGGTATGTTGGACGCTTCGCGCGGATACCTGATGGGCGGAAATGTAGAACCGTTTCCCATAAATTCTTTGCGTTCTGAGCCTGCCACTCAAGTTTCCTGCGGCTTGGAGGGAAGTCCTCTAAGTGGTTCCATTTTTTAAGCCATACGTCAAGAACCTTTTTATGTTTTGTGTAGAACTCAGCATTTTTGTGGAGGAAGTTTTCTTTCCAATCAGGAGTTCCGTGAGGAATAGTTAGTTTAGAAGTGAGTACCCAGTCATCTGCCCAGATAGGGAAGCCAGGCAATTTTTCACCCTTTAGCTCTACTCGCATAATCTCAGTAAATTCGTTCCACGCTTCTAGCCACTTTATTTCTGTATCAACGAGCGCCACATCTTTCTTAGAAGCAATTGTTGTTAATTTTTCAAGCGGCAAGTCTTTATCTAGTTTCCAGCTCTGGGGATCCCAATTCATCATCACGGCCGAAAGGTCGGGGATTTCTGTATCGGTGTTCCTATCCTTCTTCCCCGCTGGTATGCGAGTTGCCGCAATAAAAACACGTTCCCGAACTTGTGGACGACCACCAAACTCTCGGCGAATTAGGTGCGGAGAAACAACCATTGGTTCTTTACTCACGCGATAACCGAGTTGCCTTAGAGTTTGGATAATTACCTCCCACTCGTGAATGTGGCGAGGACCAGCAATGTTTCTTACATTTTCTAAAAGCACAATGGAAGGTTTGTGAACTTCAATAATGCGAGCAATGTTCCAGAAGAGGGTTCCGCGAGTCTCTTCCATTCCCATCTGTTTTCCAGATTTACTGAATGGCTGGCAAGGGAAGCCACCGACAAGAACATCGTGAGGCGGAACTTCCATAACCTCTTCGTTGGCCGCCAAAGTAATGTCGCCATCTGGCTTAAGCCCCCAATTACGTTGGTAAATGCGAGCCGCGTCCTTGTCTATTTCAGACGCATAAACGCACTCTCCGCCCATAGCGCCAAGAGCAGCGTGAAAGCCACCAATGCCAGCGAAGAGATCTACGAACTTGAAAGTCATAGGCGCACTCTAAATCCCGCCACCGACAAAGGCGACAGTTCCGCCAAATCGACACGAAAAAGAGCGGAAAAAATCTCCAAGTTCGAGAAGGAGTTTCCCCAGGGGAAGTGGCGTGGATTCAGCGCGATTTGGCTTAGATACAAAAACCACAGGGGGCACGCC
>QYQH01000005.1 GCA_007280395.1 Actinomycetales bacterium
GTTACCGTTCCAAATTGCGTGAACGCGATCATGATTGCAAGTGATAAAACAAGGTCACCAACACGGCTAGCTATGAATGCTTTCTTGGCCGCAGTTGCCTAAGCCGGCTTCTGATTCCAGAATCCAATTAATAGGTATGAGGCAAGGCCCACGCCCTCCCAACCAACATAAAGATTTAAATATGAATCTCCAAGAACTAAGAGCAACATCGCAGCAATAAAGAGATTTAAGTAGGCGAAGAAGCGTCTGCGGTCGCGATCGTGGGACATATAAGCGATGGAATAGATATGTATAAGTGTTCCAACACCAGAAATTAGAAGCACGAAGCAGATTGAAAGTTGATCTAGGAGCAGTGAAGCATCAACTTGAAAGGTGCCGACTGAAATCCATTCAAATATTTTTTGGGTAGCAGCACGGGCTTCACCATCGCGGCCCTGCATCGCGAAGAATTCAAGCACGCCAATCACGAAGACTGAGGCTGAGACCAACGTTGCGAAGATATGGCCCCACTTATCAGCGATGCGACCTAAAAGCAGAAGCAGGGCAGCGCTAAAAAGTGGCAGGGAGATTAAATAAACCAAATTTGTGCTCGTAGTCATTAGCGCTTCAACAAACTAGCGTCATCAACAGATGCTGATCGACGGGAGCGATAAATCGTAACGATAATCGCTAGGCCAACTACAACTTCACAGGCTGCGACAACCATTGTGAAGAATGATGCAACTTGTCCGGAAAGATTTCCATGAACTCTTGAGAAGGTTACGAAAGCTAAATTTGCCGCGTTAAGCATAAGTTCAATACACATAAAAACTACGATGGCATTTCTCCGTATAACTACACCAATCGCACCGATGGTAAATAGAAGTACGGAAAGGTAAATATAATTTGCGATATCCATTTAATCTTCCTCCACTTCTTTTACTTCAAGTTCAAATGGCTTTGTAGTTAGCATGTCGCCTCGGGCTTCCAGTGTTGCGGAGACAGAAGTCGGTGCTGGAGTTCCATCAGGTAAAAGTCCTGGAACATCAACCGCGTTATGTCGGGCATAAACACCAGAACCTGGAAGTCCCGCCGCTGTTGCAAGAGATGCACCGCGGAATCTTGCGATTGATTGATCGCGCTGTGCTGTGCGGGATTTTGTTGCTGTGCTGTGTGCTAGAACCATTGCACCGAGAGCTGCAGTAATTAGTAGCGCCGAAACAACTTCAAAAGCCCAAACATATTTTGTGAAAAGCTCTTCAGCAATCCCTTGAACATTTCCTGCTGAGTTCGCATCTTGAAGTCCAATTGTTTCAACGCCAAGCGTTGCCCGGTTTACTAGCGAGATAATCAATCCACCAAGGCCAATTGCGGCAATAATTGAAGCAATTCGTTGGCCACGAATGTTTTCAACCAATGAATCAGAACTATCAACACCGACAAGCATAAGAATAAATAGGAAGAGCATCATTACCGCACCGGTATAAACAATTACCTGAACAATTCCAAGAAAGAGGGCGCCTTGTGCAATATAGAAAATTGCCAAGGTAATCATTACCCAGGCAAGTAGTAGCGCAGAGTGAACAGCTTTTTTTACAAAGAGCATTCCGAGCGCAGATACAACCGCTAGTGGCGCCAATATCCAAAACATAATTGCCTCTGGTTGCAGAGTTTTTCCGACCTCGAGTGCGAGGTTAACCATTTAATCCACCTTTGATGTTACCAAGGTAGTAATCAATATGAGTTTTTCCTGCTTCCATTGGGTGCGGTGGTTGTAATTGTCCAGCCCGTAACGGTGCAAGGAGATCTTCTTTCTCAAAGATTACTTTTGCGCGCGTATCATCGGCCAGTTCATATTCATTAGTCATCGTTAGAGCACGCGTCGGGCAGGCCTCGATACATAGGCCGCAGAAAATACAACGTAAATAATTGATTTGATAAACCTTGCCGTAACGCTCCCCCGGTGAGTAGCGCTCCTCTTCAGTGTTGGATTCACCTTCAACGAGAATCGCATCCGCTGGGCAGGCCCAGGCGCAGAGCTCGCAACCAATACATTTTTCCAGACCATCGTCATAGCGATTTAACTGGTGGCGACCGTGAAAACGTTCGGCGGTTGGTTCTTTAACTTCTGGATATTGAACAGTGTTAACTTTCTTAAACATCGTAATTAAAGTTACCCAGAAGCCTTGAAGTTGAGCAAAGAAACTCTTTGCATCCTGGTTCGCTATTGGTTTATTTGCCTTTGCTGCTGCGGTTAAACCGAGATCATTTGAACGCGGAGTTAATGGGTTATCCATTTAGTTGCTCCATTTCTCTAATAACTTCTTTGATTGCAGATTTTCCAGGAATTGCAGGGACGGGGAAACTTGGTGCTGGGACTTCACCTATTGCATCGTCACGAATCCGACGCTTCTTTGTAGATTCCATCAAACTTGACCCAGCTAGCACTAGAAGTACGACACCTGTTGTAAATCCGATTACCACTGCGCGAGGAGCACCTTGTTGTGAAAGTACTCGAAGAGTCGCGACGACCATGATCCAAATAAGTGAGAATGGAATCAAAACTTTCCAACCAAACTTCATGAATTGGTCATAGCGAAGTCTTGGAAGAGTTCCACGTAACCAGACAAATATAAAGAAGAAGAAGATAACTTTTACTAAGAACCAGATAACTGTGAACCAACCGCCTAGCCAACTTTCAGTGAAACCTAAACCAGGCAGTGCGTGATATCCACCAAGGAACAAGGTGGTTGCGAGAGCTGAGACCGCAACAATGTTTACATATTCCGCTAAGAAGAAGAGCGCGAATTTAAGTGATGAATATTCGGTATGGAAGCCACCAACTAATTCACCTTCGGCTTCGGCTAAATCAAATGGCGCACGGTTTGTTTCACCAACCATTGAGATTGCATAAATTACAAAAGATGGGAAGAGAGTTACGCAGAACCACCATTGATTTTGAGCGGCAACAATGTCAGCAGTTGACATTGAACCTGAATAAATAAATACGGCAACAAGTGAGAGTCCCATTGCTACTTCATATGAAATCACTTGAGCACTTGAGCGCAGCCCACCAAGTAGTGGGTATGTGGATCCGGAAGACCAACCTGCAAGAACGATTCCATAAACTCCGACAGATGCAATTGCTAATACATATAAAACACCAACTGGGATATCGGTAAGTTGCATAACTGTCTTGTGACCGAAAAGTGTGACCTTCCCAGAAAGTGGAATGACTGCAAATGACATAAAACAAGTTGTTGCACTGATAATTGGTGCAATCACAAAGACGATGCGGTCTGCTGCTTTTGGAATCAAATCCTCTTTAAGTGCAAGCTTTATTCCATCGGCAAGAGCCTGAACTAACCCAAATGGACCAACTCGGTTTGGTCCGAGACGTTGCTGCATGCGAGCAACGATTCGACGTTCGCCCCAAACTGACATCAACGTTGCAAGAACGCAAACAACAAAGATTAATAAGCCCTTCACGAGGGTAATCCATCCTGGATCAGTTCCGATTAGTTGTGCTGTAGTCATGCCTTCGCCACCGAAACTTGGCCACTAACAAAGCCAAGATGCGCAATTACTTGTGAGCCAATTGAATTTCGCGGGACCCAAATTTCATTATCTGACATCTCGCTGATTTCGACAGGTAGTTCTAATGAACCAAAATCGGTAGAGATTGAAATTAATTCACCAGCTTTTACTCCAAGTTTCTCGGCACGAGAGTTTGAAATATGCGCACTTGCTGTGCGGGCAGTTCCAGCTAGGTTTGCTTCGCCATCTTGCAGCGTTCCAAGATCCAGAAGCAATCGCCATGAAGTTAGGTTTAACTTATCTCCGGTGGCTAAATCTTTTACTGATCTAGCGCTCTCAAATTTAACGGCGCTTCCATCCCACTTTCCAAGGGCGCTAATTTCACGTGCAGTTGCTGCCACGGTTGGTAGGTTAATTGGAGTTCCCATTTCATCAGCTAGCATCGAAAGAATTCGAACATCACTTCTTGAAAGTGAATCCGCGATTGCTTTTTCAAATACTCGTGAACTTCCCTGCCAATCTTGGAATGAGCCGCTCTTCTCTACTACTGCAGCAACTGGAAGAACTACATCCGCGACCGCAGTGATCGCGCTATGAGTTATTTCCAGCGAAAGAACAAATGAGTTAAGTAATTGTGAAAGCGCAGAGTTTGAAATATCAAGTGGATCAACACCACCAATTACGACAGCATCTAGATTTTTCACACTGAGAGCCAATAAAATTTCAGAAGTTGTCCGTCCGGGATTACTCGGAAGTGAATCAACCGACCAAGCTGCTGCAACATCTACCCGAGCACTCGCATCAGAGACTGGTCTGCCACCTGGAAGTAGCGTTGAAATTGCACCAGATGCAATTGCACCACGTTCACCCGCACGACGTGGAATCCAAGCCAACTTTGCACCAGATTTTTCAGCAAGAGCAACTGCTGAAGATAGCGCTCCAGTTTTTTCAGATAACCGTTCGCCGACCAAAATTACGCTCTTTGAGGTAAGTCCAGAAATTTCTGAAATTTCAGTTACAAGTTTTGCACTTAACTTTACAGATCCACGGCTTGCAAATGGAGCATCGCTGAGAACAGCAAGTGCACGCTTTCTTACCTGCTTATAAATGCGCAAGAAAACAATTGGCGATTCTTCTTCTGGTTCAAAGCCAAGTAATACAACCTGATCTGCCTTGTCAATATCTTTATATGAAGTAGTAAGTCCAAGTGCAATGCCTGAAAGGAATGAGGTTTCCTCATCAGAATGTGGGCGGGCACGGAAATCAATGTCATTTGTTCCTAGTGCTACCCGAGCAAATTTACTGTAACCATAAGCATCTTCCACGGTTGCACGGCCACCGACTAGAACACCAGCGCGCTTGCCTTTGAGTCCAACCGCCGCGAAAGCAATTGCTTCAGGCCATGATGCTTCGTGGAGTTCACCATCGGCACCACGAATCATTGGAGTTGTTACACGTTCTCTACTTGTTAAATATTTGAATGCCCATCGACCCTTATCGCAATTCCACTCTTCATTTACTGAAGAATCATCTCCCGCTAAGCGGCGAAGAGTTTTGCCACGACGAATATCGGTACGCATTGCACAACCTGATGCACAATGTTCGCAAGCAGAATCAATAGATACCAGATCGAAGGGACGAGCGCGGAAGCGATATGAAGTACCGGTTAACGCACCAACTGGGCAGATTTGTACGGTATTTCCGGAGTAATAAGACTCGAATGGATCATTCTCATAAATACCAACTTGTTGCAGAGCGCCACGATCGTTCAAAGTAATAAAAGGGTCTCCAGCAATTTGTTCCGAGAAGCGCGTGCAACGTGCACAAAGAACACAACGTTCCCGATCTAATAAAACTTGTGAAGAAATTGCGATTGGTTTTTCGAAAGTTCTTTTCACACCTTCATAACGGGATTCTGGACGCCCAGTGCTCATTGCTTGATTCTGAAGTGGGCATTCTCCGCCCTTGTCACAAACTGGGCAATCAAGAGGATGGTTAATAAGAAGGAATTCCATAATTCCGGCTTGAGCTTTTTCCGCAACTGGTGAAGTTAGTTGAGTCTTAACAATCATGTTGTTTTCGACGGGAATAGTGCAAGAAGCCTGTGGTTTAGGAAATGCTCGGCCGTTGATTTCAATATCAACAAGACACTGACGACAAGCGCCGACTGGTTCTAAAAGTGGGTGATCGCAGAAACGTGGGATTTGAATTCCAAGTTTTTCTGCTGCACGAATAACCAGAGTGCCCTTTGGAACAGTAACTTCAAAACCATCTATTACAACAGTAATCATTTCTACTGGTGCTTCAGTCTCGAGCAGTGCTTGTTCTGGTGTCATTTACGCACCTACTGTTTTGAATATCGTTGACGCAATTGGATCAAATGGGCAGCCACCATTGCGTTGATGAGCTAAGTATTCATCGCGGAAATATTTTAGTGAAGACATAATTGGTGCTACTGCACCATCCGCAAGTGCACAGAATGAACGACCAGCGATGTTGTCACAAAGATCAAGTAGTTTGGTGAGATCGGCTTCAGTTCCCTTGCCATCTTCAAGATCGCGAAGCATCTGGACAAGCCACCAAGTACCTTCGCGGCAAGGAGTGCACTTTCCGCAAGATTCATGTTTATAGAACTCGCTCCAGCGAAGTGCAGCACGAACAACACAAGTTGTTTCATCAAATATCTGTAGCGCTTTAGTTCCAAGCATTGAACACGCAGCTGATACGCCTTCGTAATCTAATGGAATATCTAAATGCTCATCTGTAAACATCGGGGTCGAAGATCCACCCGGTGTCCAAAATTTTAATTTGTGCCCAGTGCGAACACCACCGGCAAGTTCAAGTAATTCGCGAAGGGTAATTCCAAGAGGTGCTTCGAATTGACCTGGATTATTTACATGGCCTGAGAGCGAGTAAAGCGTAAAGCCCTTGCTCTTCTCGGTTCCCATTGCTTGGAACCATTCAACACCATTATTAATAATTGCTGGAACAGATGCAATTGATTCGACATTGTTTACAACAGTTGGCTTGGCATACAAACCAGCGATTGCTGGGAATGGTGGTCGCAACCTAGGTTGACCGCGGAAGCCTTCTAGTGAATCAAGTAGCGCAGTCTCTTCACCACAAATATAAGCACCAGCACCTGCGTGCAGAGTTAGTTCAAGATCAAATCCCTTGCCACCAATATTCTTTCCAAGTAGCCCTTCTTTGTAAGCATCTTCAATCGCTTGTTGCACACGGCGATAAACATGAACAATCTCACCACGAAGATAAATAAAAGCATGGTTCGCTCGAATTGCATATGAGCCAATAATTATTCCTTCAATTAACACATGTGGGTTAGCAAGAAGTAGCGGCGTATCTTTACAAGTACCTGGTTCAGATTCATCAGCATTTACAACTAAATAATGTTCTTTATTGTCGCCTTGTGGGATAAAACCCCACTTGCTTCCAGTTGGAAAACCAGCACCGCCGCGACCGCGTAGGCCAGAATCTTTAATCATTTGAATTACTTCATCCGGCGCCATCGCAAGGGCTTTTGCGACTGCTTTGTAGCCACCATTGCGCTTATAGCCTTCGATTGTAAATGAATCTTTCTCATCCCAATTTGCAGATAAGACTGGAGTTAGCGCTGTTTTTAAATCCATTTACTTCCCACCTTTAGCAATCTTTAATCCAAGTAACGTTGGCTCACCGGCAGAGACACCCTCATTTGCGAGACCATCACTAAGTCCAGCAAGGACTTCGGAATTTTGTTTCCAAGTACGAAGAGTATTAGGGCCACGGGTTGGTGCTGGTGGATTTCCTGCGCGTACGGCATCAACTAAATCTTTAACACTTTGCGGCGTTTGGTTGTCGTAGAACTCCCAGTTCACCATAACAACAGGTGCGAAATCGCAAGCGGCATTGCATTCAATTCTTTCAATTGAAACTTTCCCATCTTTTGTAGTTTCATGATTTTCAATTCCGAGATGATTCGTTAATGAGTCATAGATTTCGTCTCCACCCATAACTGCACAAAGAGTATTTATGCAGACCCCAACGTGATATTCACCAGCTGGTTCGCTGCGGTATTGGGTATAAAAAGTTGAAACGGCAGTTACTTCAGCCGTGGAAATTTCTAATTTTTCTGAAATTTTTTCGATGCCACGAGGAGTTATATAGCCATCAATTGATTGCACATAATGCAGAAGTGGCATTACTGCAGATCGAGAACGTGGATATCTGGCAATAATTGAATCCATTATCTTTACTTGTTCAACGGTAAATTCCATTAGCGATCAACACCTCCCATAACAGGATCGATAGATGCAACCGCGCCAATAACATCGGCGATCATTCCACCCTCAGCCATTGCAGAAGTTGCTTGCAAGTTATTGAAAGATGGTTCGCGGAAATGGACTCGGTAGGGGCGGGTTCCGCCATCGGAAACTAAGTGAACTCCAGTTTCACCGCGAGGTGACTCAACTGCTGCATAAACTTGACCGACAGGAACACGGAAGCCTTCCGTTACTAATTTGAAGTGATGAATCAAAGATTCCATTGAAGTTCCCATGATTTCGCGAATATGGTCGAGTGAATTACCGATTCCATCACTTCCAACGGAGAGTTGTGATGGCCAGGCAATCTTCTTATCAGCGACCATTACAGGCTGTCCTTCGGATTTATCTAACTTGTCGCAGGCCTGTTCAATTATGCGAAGTGATTGTTCAAGTTCTTGCATGCGAATTAAGAAGCGACCATAAACATCGCAAGTATCGGTTGTGACAATATCAAATTCATAATTCTCATAACCGCAATATGGATCGGTCTTACGTAGATCCCATGGCATTCCAGTTGAGCGGAGAACTGGTCCGGTAATTCCTAAAGTGATACAACCAGCAAGATCCAAGTAGCCAATACCTTGGGTACGCATCATCCAAATAGTATTTCCAACTAAAAGCTTCTCGTTATCTTTAAAGTTATGTCGAAGTTCTTTAACAGTTTCCCGAATCTTTGTGATCGCGCCCTTAGGCAAATCTTGAGCAACGCCACCTGGGCGTACATATGCCATATTCATTCGCAGTCCAGAGACCATTTCAAAGACATCTAAAACTTTCTCGCGTTCGCGAAATGCGAAAATCATTGGTGAAAGTGCGCCGAGTTCAAGAGCGCCAGTTCCAAGTGCCACCATATGTGAAGAGATTCGATTAAGTTCCATCATAAGTACACGAATTTCACTTGCCCGTTCTGGAATGTCGCTGGTAATTCCAAGAAGCTTTTCAACACCAAGACAGTATGCAGTCTCGTTAAATATAGGAGCCAAATAATCCATCCGAGTTACAAAGGTAACGCCTTGAGTCCAGGTGCGATATTCCGTGTTCTTTTCGATACCCGTATGTAGATAGCCAATACCTGCACGCGCTTCGGTTATTGTTTCGCCTTCAAGTTCAAGTACCAAGCGAAGTACACCGTGAGTTGATGGGTGCTGTGGTCCCATGTTTACAACTACGCGCTCCTCTTTGGTCTGGCCAATTTCAGTAACTAGTGAATCCCAATCGCCACCAGTAACTGAATAAACGCGACCTTCAGTCGTATCTGTTGCTGATGCATATGAATCGTGAGTTGTCATTGGTAAGACCTACGTTCTGACGGTGCTGGAAAAGTTGCGCCTTTATATTCAATCGGAATTCCACCGAGTGGATAATCTTTTCGTTGCGGATGTCCTGGCCAATCATCTGGCATCAAGATGCGAGTTAAACCTGGATGACCATCAAAAATTATTCCGAACATGTCCCAAGTTTCGCGTTCATGCCAGTTGTTTCCGGCCCAAACTTCAACAAGTGATGGAAGATGTGGATCAGCATCCGGAACGCTAACTTCCAAACGAATACGGCGGTTATGTGTCATTGAAAGTAATGGATAAACCGCGTGGAGTTCTCGACTCTTATCTTCTGGGTAATGAACGCCATTGACACCAAGGCAGACTTCAAATCGTAGTGATTGGGTATCGCGCAATTTCATAGCGGTATCAAATAATTTTTCACGTTTTACATGAAGCGTTAATTCGCCACGATCCACAACGACTTTTTCTATTGCATCGCTAAATTCTGGATAGGCACGTTCTAATTCATCAGTTACTTCATCGAAATAGCTGCCGTATGGGCGTTCGCTAGAGCCAACGCTCGCTGCGCTCCGGACTAGGCCACCAAATCCTGAAGTATCGCCGGAACCACTGGTTCCAAACGCTCCAATGGTCTCACTCATGCAAGCAATCCCTTTAATTGATGGGTTGGCTTTGCGGCAAGTGCAGCTGCTTCGACTTCACGAATAATTTGTTCGCGATTTACACCAAGTTTTTCGCTACCAATATGTTCGTGCAATTTTAAGATTGCATCCATAAGTGCTTCGGGACGTGGAGGACATCCTGGTAAATAAATATCAACTGGAACAATGTGATCAACGCCTTGAACAATTGCATAATTGTTAAACATTCCTCCTGAAGAAGCACAAGCACCCATTGCGATAACCCATTTTGGCGCCGCCATTTGATCGTAAATTTGGCGAAGAACTGGTGCCATTTTATTTGAAACCCGGCCTGCGACAATCATTAAATCTGCTTGTCGTGGTGATGCGCGGAAAACTTCCATTCCAAAACGAGCGGCGTCATAACGTCCGCCGCCAAATGCCATCATCTCAATTGCACAACAAGCGAGACCAAAAGTTGCTGGCCAGAGTGAATTCTTGCGCATATAACCAGCGAGATTTTCGACGGATGTGAGTGCAAAACCGGCAGGTAACTTCTCTTCTAGGCCCATGAATTTAATCCCATTCCAATCCGCCGCGGCGCCAAACATAAGCATATGCAACAAAAACTGTTGCGATAAAAATCGCCATCTCGACTAAACCAAAGAGTCCAAGCTTGTCGAATGTAACTGCCCATGGATATAAGAAAACTATTTCAATATCAAAAACAATAAATAACATTGCAGTTAAGAAATATTTGACTGGAAAACGTCCACCGCCAACAGCTTGTAGTGAAGGTTCAATTCCGCACTCATATGCTTCAACTTTTGCCCTGTTGTATCGCTTTGGACCTGTAACAGCGGCGGCAACTATCGAAAACACTCCGAAGCCAAAGCCGATTGCTCCAATTACCAGGATCGGTACGTATGGGTTCACAATAAGGGAGTCTACGGGTTTAGGCGTTGTAGGTCACAATTTGCAAATGTGAATTGAAAATGAATAGGGCCGGTCTGTTCGATGTGTGGCAGTAATCACGGTTTGAATCCCGTATGTATAGCGACGATTCCGAAAGTCAGATTTTTCCAGTGGACCTTTTCAAATCCTGCCATTTTCATCAGCCCCGCCAAGTCAGGTTGATTCGGCCAGGCCACAATCGATTCTGCTAAGTAGATATATGCGCCAGGATTTGAGGAAACTTTTCTAGCAATCGGCGGAATTGCCCGCATTAAGTAGCGAAGATAAATCGTGCGAAAAATTTTATTTGTCGGTTGTGAAAATTCGATTACAACCATACGACCACCGGGTTTTAAAACTCGTAAAGATTCTCGTAGCGCTTTTAAAGTGTTAGATGTATTACGTAAACCAAAAGAAATTGTTGTGACATCAAATTCATTATCTTTAAATGAAAGTGCGAGCGCATCTCCATGGGTGAATGCTAAATCAGGATGACGTTTACGACCTGCATCTAACATCCCGTTTGAAAAATCGAGTGGTATAACTTCCGCGCCGGCGTCAGCAAGTGGTCGACTCGAAGATCCTGTTCCAGCCGCAATATCTAAAATTCGCATTCCTGGTTTTGGAGCGATTATCGAAGTTGCAACTTTGCGCCAAGCCTTAGTACGCCCCAGGCTGAGCAAGTCATTTAATAAGTCGTACCGGCGGGCGACGCCATCAAACATCGCAGAAACCTCTTCAGGCTCCTTGCCTAGGTCTGCTCTACTCACGCGTATATTCTCGCGGTAGTAGGCTCCGACCACAAATTAGGAGTTAAGTTAAATACTTAGATCCAAAGGGAGGATTAATTTATGACCGAGATGTCGCAAGTAAGCAACCTTAGGACAGCGCTAATACAACGTGCTTCGATTGCAACACAGATTTCTCTAATACTTACAGGAACTGTTTTCCTCGCACTCATGGCACAAATCTCCTTTCCAATACCTGGTTCTCCGGTTCCATTCACTGGGCAAACACTTGGCGTTCTTCTGCTTGGCACTGCATATGGCGCATCACTTGGTTTTAGCACTATGGCCTTCTATCTTTTAATGGGAATTCTTGGTGCTCCAATCTTTGCTGCCGGCTCACATGGGTTAGAGAAAATTGCTGGTGCTACTGGCGGATACCTGGTTGGAATGCTTATTTCAACTCTTGTGCTTGGAGCACTTGCTGGTCGCAAATGGGATCAAAAAATTAAGACAGTTATTCCAACCATGATCATTGGAAATAGCGTTGTTTTTACCTTCGGACTAATCTGGCTTCACCAATACACGGGTCAAAGTTGGGCTTGGACTTTTGAAAAAGGTTTTACACCCTTTATTTTCGGTGAAGTGTTGAAAATTGCAATCGCAAGTACGGCCTTGCCTGTTGTTTGGCGATTCGTTTCAAAACGATGACGATTGATTAAAATCTAAACCGTGCCGACAAATATAACTACCGAACTTCTTGGTGAGCATCTTCCCCTTGAATTAATTTCAACCGATCTGGAAATTACTGCCGCCTGGATTCGTGGTGGTGAGGGGTTAATTGGTTTTGGTGAATGGAAGAGCTCTAGCGTCAAAGGTAAGAAGCGATTTGTTGATGCGCGAAAATGGTGGCATGAACAACTAGCAACCCTCAAAATTCAAAATAATGTTCATGGAAGTGGAACGGGGCCAATTCTTTTCTCGTCATTCGCCTTCGATCCTTCAGAAGAATCTAAGTTAGTGATTCCTGAAATAATTATCGGATATAAGGGTGGAAAATCTTGGATAACTTGGATTGGTGATGAGACCCAACCCGCAATTACAAAATATGTAACGAAAAATCAAAGGGGCGAAGTTAAATTTGAGGCTGGTGCGCTATCAGAAGATGAATGGATGAAGCGCGTAGCAAGTGCAGTTGAAAAGATTAAAGATGGCGAACTCGAAAAAGTTGTTCTGGCTCGCGATCTAATTGCGCGCAATTCTGAAGCTATTTCTAAACGAAATCTCATCGCGTTTCTTACCGAGAACTATCCTTCGACTTGGGTCTTCTTAGTATCAAATTTAATTGGTGCGACCCCAGAGCTCTTGGTTCGCCTAAATAAATCACTCGTAACATCGAGAATTTTGGCTGGCACTATTCGTAAATCTGGTGATGAAGCGCGAGACCTAGGGCTAGCGGCCTCACTTGCTAAGTCATCTAAAGATTTGGAAGAGCATGAATATGCAGTTCGCTCTGTCGCTGAAGCTCTCTCGCCCTTCTGTTCATCAACCAACGTTCCAGAATCCCCCTTTGTGCTGCACCTTGCAAATGTTATGCACCTTGCTACTGATGTAACTGGAGTGCTTAATGACTCTGCAACACCAATTGATATTTTCGCACTCATAGCTTCACTCCATCCATCTGCGGCCGTTTGTGGAACCCCAACGGATATTGCAAACAGACTCATTAATGAATTGGAAGATTTGAATCGTGGTCGTTATGCCGGACCAGTTGGCTGGATTGATGGCCGTGGAGATGGCGAAATTGCAATTGCGCTTCGCACCGGCCAACTGTCTGAAGATTTAAAATCCATGCAAATTTACAGTGGCTGTGGCATTGTTGCGGGATCTAATCCAGAAGATGAATTAGCCGAAAGTCAGGCTAAGTTAAGCCCGATGCGAACAGCGCTAGAAACACGAGCATAAATCAAGGTTAAATTTTCTGCCATTTTTTCTCGCTTTGGAACTTCTACAACTACAAAATGTAGACCCCTCTTATCGTGTGCAATCGCAAGGCTTAAATCAGATGTTGATTTAACTTTAGAAACACTAATTCCAAATCCGGAAATTAACTTAACTAAATCTTGATTTTGCGGCGTTGCAAAAATCTCCTCAAAACCATCTTGCCCAGCTTGTGGCAAAGTTGAAAAAATTCCACCACCGTTATTGTCAATAACAAAGAGCGTTAAATTAGCGCCAGATGGGGTTAACAAAGCGGTTAAATCATGAAGAAAAGTTAAGTCTCCGATGACTGCAAATGAACGTTCAAAGTTATTTGCAATTCCAAATATCGTGGATAAATTGCCATCAATTCCGGCAAGGCCTCGGTTAGCAAAGACCTCAATTCCAGTTCGTGGTTTAGCAAAGGCCTCAATATCTCTTATTGGCCTACTGGACCCCACAAAGAACGCTGAACCATCTGGGATTCCTGCACCTATGGTTGAGAGAGCAACTTGCTCTGACCAACTTTGCTCTTTAGAAATCTCAGTTGCCGCAATTTTTGTTATCTCTTGCCAATCTGAAATCCAAGAGGGGTTAAGAGTTTGAACTTCTAATTTTGGAAGTTCAAAGAAGGTTTGTGTTGCAGTTCGCTTAGTATCAATTGTCGAAATTCTTGGATCAATTACATAACTATTGTCAGCACTTGCAAGGTAACTATTTATGCTGCGAGATAGCGTTGTTCGCCCAATCACAATTGCATAGTCAGCCTTCAAATAACTTCGGATAATTTCATCGCTCAAAAACGCACTTGCATGACCAATCGCCGATTTAAAAGAGAGTGGATCCTCTGCGATAACTGGAAGTCCCGCTGATTTAATAAACTTTTCAATCTCGCGGATTGTAAATGTCCCACGATCGTGGCCCACAACAATCAAACCATTTCCGTTTACGGTTAAGGACTTAGGATTTTCTATCTTTGTTTTTGGTGTAACTATTTTTAAACCCGAGAGCCAATCGTGGTTATCTTTGGGGAGGAGCGGCTCATCAAATTGAATATTTAAATGTGTTGGCCCCTCTCCGATCTCAAAATTAACGCCGGGGATTAAGTCATAACTCGGTATATTTGGGAAAATGCCAACCTGATCTGTTGTCTGATTTGAACCAGTTTTGCGTAGGCGATCTGGTCGGTCAGCCGTAATTGCAATCAATTTGTTATTTGCATGTCGTGCTTCGAGAAGTGCAGGATGGAAATTGGCCGCAGCAGTCCCACTTGTACAGATCACAACAACGCTCTTGTTTGTGGCCTTTGAAATACCTAAAGCATAAAAGGCTGCTCCACGTTCATCTAACTTAATATGAAGTTCAATCAAGCCCCGAGTTTTAGCCTCATATAGCGCAATTGATAATGGCGCATTTCTAGAACCAGGTGAGATAACAAAGTCGCTAACTCCCAGTTCAATTAAGTTGCGAATTATTTGGCGGGCAAGATCAGTCGAATTACTCATGTTGCCACCTCTCTCCAAACCCAGTATCCCAAATTTGTTCAATTCGCTTCTGCCACCAAATCTTACGGTCTGGAGCTGCAGAATACTTATTGATTAAATCTTCATCAGGCTCTGTTCTCTTGACCGCGATAGTGCCAGCAGTTATTTCAATTTCTGGACTAACCACATCGCTTACAAATAAAGATGTAGTTGCAAGCCCACATTCAAAGTTAAGTTCTTTCTGACTAGCGGCCAATGCAAGGCCGTGTGAAATTCCAATTCCAGTATCAAGAGCGCTAGAAATTACCGCCGGCAGCCCAATTTTTGCAATCAATTTGTTTGCCCGCGATATTCCGCCACATGGCGCCCATTTAATTATTGCCACATCAGCAAAATCTTTGGCACTTGTGAAATCACTATTAAGACCCTTTCGGATTGATTCATCAATGGCAATCTTTATCGGAATCTCTTTTTTTAACTTCACTAAGTCAGCAATCTCCAGACAAGGTTGCTCGATATATTCAAATACTTTTCCAAAACGGAGGTAATAGTTGTAAAGGTTTAAGAGCGCTGTTTCTAAATCCCAACCGCCATTAACATCAAGGCGAATCTTAAAATCTGGATTAAAGTCCAGCGCGGCTTCAACTAAATAATTATCACTTTCAAAATCATCAACTTTAATCTTTACCGTCTTCGCTCCAGGAAATCGTCGCAATATTTCATAAACGCGATTAATTTCGACCTTAGGAAGAGTGGCATTTATCCCTATGGTATTTCGCATCAACTCGGGCCAAGGTTTATAGGCACCTTCTAGTGCAGCAACCAACCATGGCTCTGATTCAGCAACGTTGTATTCAACAAATGGTGAGAATTCACTCCAACCGGCAGGCCCGCGAAATAGCGCTGCCTCTCTTACGCTTACGCCTCGAAAATTCGTACGCGTAGGTATGGCAACAACAGTTAGATCATTGAAGATCTCAGCTAAGTGCCACATGATTTAATTAAGGGCGCTTTGGAAATTTATCGAAATTGGGTTCACGACCCTCTTTAAATGCATCACGACCCTCTCGACCTTCTTCGGTCATATAAAACAAGAGTGTTGCATCGCCAGCAAGTTGTTGTACTCCAGCAAGTCCATCATCTGCCGCATTTAATCCGGCCTTCAGTAATCTAAGCGCCATTGGTGAATGTCGTAGCATTTCGCGGCACCAAGAAACTGTTTCGGCTTCAAGCTCTGAAACTGGTACGACCGTGTTCACAAGTCCCATTTCAAGTGCTTCATTAGCGTCGTACTGTCGGCATAAGAACCAAATCTCGCGTGCTTTTTTCTGGCCGATATGTGCGGCCAATAAACCTGCACCGTATCCACCATCAAATGAGCCAACCATTGGACCGGTCTGACCAAATTTTGCATTCTCAGCTGCAATAGTTAAATCACAAACAACATGCAGAACATGTCCACCACCTACAGCCCATCCCGCAATCATTGCAACAACTGGTTTTGGTAATCTACGAATTTGAATTTGCAAATCGAGAACATTTAGTCGGCCAATTCCTTTTTTCGCTAAAGAATCGTTGCCCAAGTAACCATCGTCGCCGCGGACATTTATATCGCCACCAGAACAGAACGCTTCACTTCCTGCGCCAGTAAAAATAATTACTCCGACAGAATCGTCATCACGAGCTAGTGAAAAAGCGCCTTGTAATTCAAATAAAGTTTGTGGGCGAAAGGCATTCCGTACTTCTGGGCGATTTATTGTTATCTTCGCCATGCCTTCAGCTACTTCATAAATTATGTCCGAAAAGCCCTCGCCGCCGACGCCGGTACTCCATTTTGGAATGGTCCGACTTCCTGGCTCCCGCTTAAAAGGTTTGCTCACATTTCCTCCTACAAAATATATGGATAGCCTACGGGTGTCATGAAAACTTCGGTAATTGATCTCGGGCTCCAGCCACCAAACCTTGAGCTGACTAAAGCCTTATTTGCGGCCTTTAGCCAAGTAGACCCAATTTTGGTCATCATAAACACGACAGGCTCATCTGGGGTTAATAAGAAAGTAGAACTTTCTACATCAGCGATTTCAAAATCTGCTGAATTATCAAATGCTGCTGTCGGCGCCAAGCCTGGTGATATTTGGTCACTCTTGCTTCCAACTAATCACATTGCTGGTTTAAATGTTCTAGCGCGAGCGCTAAAACTTGGAACCGATGTCGTTGGTGTTGAAGCACGAGCTGATTTCACCGCAATAGTTCCAACGCAATTGCATCGAGCGCTAACCGGGGATATTCAATTATTAGAACACTTGCAAAATTGTAAAGCTGTTTTAGTTGGAGGCGCGGTTGTTGAGAGCTCACTACTTGAAATCGCAAGATTAAAAGAAATAACACTTTTTACCACTTACGGAATGACCGAAACTTCCGGTGGTTGTGTTTATAACAATGTGCCGCTCCCGGGAGTATTAGTGGAATTAACAGATTCTGGACTTATAAAGATTAAAGGCCCAATTCTTGCCAGCGGATATCAAGATCAAGAAGCGCTGTGGTTAAAGAGCTTTTCAGATGGTTGGTTTATCACAAGTGATCTTGGTGAGATAAGAGATGGCAAAATTTTTATAATTGGACGCACTGATGATGTAATAATTTCCGGTGGCGAAAATATTTCATTAGCAGCAATTGATTCGGCGCTTGCGAATGATTTTCCAGATGTTAATTTCCTCGCAACATCAATACCCGATTCAGAGTGGGGCCAGAAGCTCTGCCTGCTTTCTGATGCCGATATTGACCATGTGAAAGTATCTATTGTTTTGCAGAATAAATTTGGCAGAGCTTCTGTACCAAAAGAATTTTTAGTAGTTAATGAAATACCGTTGCTTGGAATTGGCAAACCAGACCGTGTCAAAGCCAGCTCGCTAATCATTAATGCGCAAAGATAGCCAGATGAATATTTGGATTGCGGGTGCACGCCCTCGCACACTTCCAGCCGCGATAGCCCCAGTATTAATTGGAACGGCGCTCATTAACGTTGATGGCCAGGCAATTAATTGGGTAAATGCTTTATTGGCGTTGACTGTTGGCTTGTTATTACAAGTTGCAGTCAATTTCTCAAATGATTATTCCGATGGAATTCGTGGAACAGATGAAATTCGAGTTGGTCCAATTCGCCTTGTTGCTAGCGGATTGAAAGCGCCATTCCAAGTTAAACGAGCCGCAATTTTGACTTATATCTTCGCTGCGCTTTCTGGACTTCTTCTTTCACTTCGAACTTCGCCGCTACTAATTATTGTTGGTGCGATTGCCATTATTGCGGCTTGGAAATACACCGGTGGCAAGAACCCTTATGGTTATGGCGGCTTCGGTGAAGTTTCAGTATTTATCTTCTTTGGTTTAGTTGCGACTATGGGCTCATATTTTGCGCAATCAGAGCGAGTAACTTGGCAATCGCTCTTACTATCTATTCCA
The DNA here is from genome assembly GCA_007280395.1 of Actinomycetales bacterium. Taxonomy (GTDB): domain Bacteria; phylum Actinomycetota; class Actinomycetes; order Nanopelagicales; family Nanopelagicaceae; genus AAA044-D11. The sequence continues at coordinate 18,344 of QYQH01000005.1, forward strand.
ATGGGCGCGCTCTCATGCACGATTCTTGGTTTAAATAATCTGCGGGATCGACCAAAAGATGAACTAGTAGGCAAGCGAACACTCGCCGTAAGACTAGGTGATGTAAAGGCCCGAAAGTTAATAATCGCCCTGCTTTTACTCTCACTTCTATGCTCTTTGGCTGCCACAGCCATTACGCCATGGGCGCCGCTTGTCTTGGCCACACTCCCACTTCAATTCAAATTGCTTAAAGGAATCAATAATGGAGCATCAGGTCCAGCGCTTATCCCACTCCTAGGTAAAGCTGGTGAGCTTCAATTACTTACATCACTCTTGATAACACTCGCACTATCTTTAACAAAGGTTTAAACTCCAATCATGCGCTTACTTCTCACACTCTTGGTTATTGCCTTCTCCTTTTACGCATTCTTTGATTGCGCTAGAACTGCGCAAGAAGAAGTATTGAAATTACCAAAGTGGGCCTGGCTACTTTTAATATTTTTATTTTCATCACTTGGCGCCATTCTCTGGTTCGCAATTGGAAGACCTAAGCGAAATCCTGGTCATGGTAGCGGTGGTCGCGGTGGCCGTGGAAAGATTATTCCTCCCGATGATGATCCAGACTTCTTGCGCAAGCTCTAGAGCCCGCTAGTTACCTAGAGCCCGCTAGTTACCTAAAGCCCGCTATAAGTATGTCTTCCACTTCCCCAGATATTGACGTAAACATAATTAAATAGGAATGTTGATCCAGCAAATAAACATAACCAAGCAGCCTTACGGCCGCGCCAACCTATAGTTACGCGGGCATGTAAGTAAGCCGCATACGCAACCCAAGTAATAAATGCCCAAACCTCTTTTGGATCCCAACCCCAGTAACGGCCCCAAGCTGATTCAGCCCAAATTGCTCCTGCTATAACAGCAAATGTCCAGAGTGGAAATACAAATGCAACTAAGCGATAAGTAAGTTGATCTAATACTTCGAGTGAAGGTAATTTCAA
>QYQH01000017.1 GCA_007280395.1 Actinomycetales bacterium
AATTACAGATCTAGATGGATGGTGATCGTCTCACTGTTGTGAAAGCAACAAGAGAACAGGATCCGGCTTATAGGGCGGTTCTTCTTTATTCAGCACTTGCAAAACATGAACAAGAAATGAATACGCGCAATTTATCGAAAGTAATCGTCATCTAGTTCTTGGTAAATCTAAGTTTACCAACTAATTTTCACCAATGCTAATTAAAAAACGATATTTAGTCGCACTCGCCACCGCCTTAAGTCCTGGCCTTGCCGCTACGCCTAACGGTGGATCAGGGGAAAAAGCTCAACTCCCTTAAATCTTATTCTGCCTCTACAATCGCGGAATGTATGAAATTGCTTTAAGCGTCAACGCTTGCGTGAGCAGTAATACCCGAGCGGATATTGCATGGCTTGTGTCTTCAACAGACTCCGTCGTACCCATGAGCTTTGATGCAATTGCCATGACACCAGGTGGCGGAAAAATTGGAAATCTAATCAGTTCAGCCTTTGATGGCCCCTTGATTGAACTTGCAACTCGCAAGTTACCGAATGGTCGAATTATTACCAGAGTAATTTCTGATTTTGAAGCCACTTTGTCAAACCTGCCCGCCGGTACAACACTTCAATTTGCTGTTATGCCATCTAATACAATTGAAAGTGGTATTTGGCAATCATTCTTAGACCGTGAATCCATTGCAATCGTGTGCCATATCGCTGGAGATAAAATTGTGAAGACCGAATATTTCACCTCGGTGACAATAATCGCAGCAGACCCACAAATTGCTGAAGAGTTCAGCAAGAATAAATCAACAGTCCTAAATCTTGGCGATCGAATTGTGACTATCTATCATCCTATTACCAAGTTTGTTATCGCAGGAAGCGGACCAATCGCAGATGCTTTGGCGAAGGCTGCACAAAATATTGGATGGAATGTTTCTGTAGATCCACGACCTTCAATATTTGTGGGATTAACTGCCACACTTTCTCCAATGGACTGTGCCGTGATAATGGGCCATGATGTAGAAAGTTCCAGTAATTGCCTTAAATACGCTCTCGAAAGTAAAGCTGGCTATATCGGTGCACTTGGATCAAAAAAGATGCAAGAAAATCGCGAAGATTGGCTCAACTATCGCGACATCACAGATATTTCGCGCGTACACGGACCAGCCGGTTTCGACATTGGGGCTACAACTCCAGATGAAATAGCAATCTCGATCCTCGCCGAAGCGATCGCCGTCTTGAAGGGTGTTTAATGCCTCCATGGATATGGACCACAGTTCTTCAGATAATTTAGCGATGAATTTTATGTGGATCCTTATGGGCGCAATGGTCGTAGTTGATTTTGTGATGGTTATTTATCATTCAAAATTACATAAGCGAATCAATGCCCTTGAAGAACAACTGAATGATAAGAAGTAGATTTCATGCGTGAAGGTACGTGGGATCAGGCTTTCGATAGCGCATCCCATAGTTTCGCAAAACTTGTAGCAGATCAAGTTGCGCTTAAAGATGCAATAGATAGGTATACCGCAGAGGATGTTCTCTCACTTTGCGATCTGCCGGCCTTTGAAACATCTTCAATGGATGGTTGGGCAGTCTCTGGCGACGGACCATGGAAACTCATCGGCGAAGTTCTGACCGGGAAAGTTTCGTCAGATGTACTTCATTACGGACAATGTCTGGCCATTGCAACTGGCGGTGTTATCCCACAAGGAACAACATCTGTAATCCCGTGGGAGAAAACATCTGAGAAAGATGGGCAAATCTTTGGTGAAATCGAAGCTGGCGCAAATATTCGCCCAGCGGGTATGGAGAGCAAGACAGGTGATGTACTCGTAACGGCAGGAACGCGGATTACTCCACCTATGGCAGGTTTATTTGCCGCGACGGGGCATGACACCATAAAGGTCGTATCTCAACCTCGAGTAGCAATATTTTTTCTGGGTGATGAACTAATTCATTCTGGAGTCCCACAAGATGGTGCAATTCGAGATTCGCTCGGCCCACAGTTGCCGGCCTTGCTCACCAAGATGGGCGCCACAATTTTTTCTGCAGAATTTATTAAGGACGATCTCGATGTGCTTTACACTGAAATTGAAAAGGTGCTCGACTCCGTTGATGTAATAATCACAACTGGTGGAACAGCTGACGGACCGCGAGATTATGTAAAACCTGTGCTCAAAAATTTAAGTGCCACGATGGTGATTGATTGCGTAAAGGTTCGTCCCGGCTATCACGTTCTGCTTGCTCGTCTTTCAAAGAAGTCCAGAGATATAGCCTTCCTCGCACTTCCTGGAAATCCGCAATCTGCGCTCGCGGCGCTGTATTCATTCGGTGAGCCACTAATTGGATCCTTGCTCGGTGCATCAGAAAAAAAGTTAGCTGAAGTCGAATTGACTTCATCGCTGACTACTCCCGAAGGATTTTCTCGGTTAGTGCCTGGAATAGTCAATGGAAAAGTATTTACACCAACTGCTTACCTAGGTTCAGCGATGTTACGCGGAGTAGCTCATGCTCAAGGATTTGCGCTAATTAGCCCTGGAGTAAATCCAGCGGGTGCAACTACATGGTGGATACCTTTTAATTAACTAATAACAGGTGCGGGTTCATCTTCGCTTGCAAGTGATGCCTTATGAATTGGGTCAGAGCCTTTAGTCAGTGGTTGATTAGTTCCACCCACTTGATTCGAAATAATTTCTGCGGCGATGGAAATTGCAGTCTCTTCCGGAGTTCTTCCACCAAGATCTAATCCAATCGGGGATTTGAGTCTTGCAAGTTCTGCATCGGACATTCCAACTTCTTTAAGTCTCAAGAGTCGATCTTCATGGGTACGTCTGCTTCCCATTGCGCCGATATATCCCGCGCTGGTACGAAGTGCAATTTCAAGAACAGGCACATCAAATTTTGGATCATGGGTAAGTACGCAGATAACCGTACTTTCATCGACTTCAACTTTTGGAAGATAGCGATGCGGCCAATCAATAATTACCTCGTCAGCATCAGGAAAACGTCGCTTTGTTGCAAATAGCTCACGAGCATCACAAACGATGACGTAGTAACCCATAAATTTTCCTATGCGAGCAACCGCTGCGGCAAAGTCGATAGCGCCGAAGATAATCATCCGTGGGGCTGGTGCAAAAGATTCAACGAATACTGAGACATCATCCATACGATTTTCACCATTTGGGCCAAGCTTCATAGTCTTGGTTGTTCCATGCATCAGAAGTGCGCGGGCGCCTTCAATAGCGGCAAGGTCAAGCTGTGAATTTCCAAGAGTTCCCGTTGCTTCATTTTTGGTGAGAACGATGCGCGTTCCGATGCTGGATTTCGCGTTGAAGAGGGTAGCTACCGCAATAGCCTGCTTATCTTCAATTTTATTTGCTACCTCGGCAAATTCAGGGAATGTAGCCTGATCTATATATTGAATGTTAAGTTCAATTGTTCCGCCGCAAGTTAGGCCGACTGCAAAGGCGTTGTCATCGCTTACGCCGTAAGTTACAGATTGGGATATTTTCGTCTTCAGGACTTCCAGCGATGCTTCGTGAATTGCACCTTCAACACATCCACCAGAAACGCTGCCGATGACTTCGCCTGAATCTAGAACGGCCATGGCAGCACCTACTGGTCTAGGAGCAGAGCTCCAAGTGCGAGTTACTGTTGCGAGAGCAAATGGTTTATTGGAGTTAAAAGATGGCAAAACCTCTTGAATGATTTCGCGCATGACGTAAAGTATAGCGATGCATGCTGGCATTATCTTGGCCGCTGGTTCAGGTTCACGCATGGGTGGCCCAAAAGCAACCATAGAAATAGCTGGCGAACGATTCGTCGATCGAGCAGTGAGGCTTTTTCACGATGCTGGCTTTAAAGATGTGTATGTAGTTCTTGGATCGTGGCAGGGAGATGTTCCCGGTGCAAAAATTCTCATAAATCCCGATTGGCAAACTGGAATGGGAAGTTCGCTTCGGGTCGGACTCGAAGCGATACTAAAAAATCCCGAATATTCTTCGGCGATTGTTTCGTTGGTAGACCTTCCCGGAATGACAGCGGCTGCGATCAGTGAAATTGCAGGCACCCCCAGCGAAATCGTCATGGGAACTTTTAATGGAAAGCCTGGTCATCCAGTCAAATTTGCACGTAAATATTGGAAGGAAATCATGGAGAGCGCGACAGGAGATTTTGGAGCCCGTAATTTTCTCAAAGGGAGAGACGATGTCTCTTTCATCCCCTTGGACTATTTGGCAAACGGGAAAGATGTTGATACCCCTGAAGATCTAGCTGGACTGACCGGCGGCTTGTAGTTCGCATTCTGAACTTATAACAAAGAGATAACACTTCAAATTTGTTCGTTTTTAAGTGCAAACTTCTTGCGAGTGCTAGTCCTGGATGTTAGGTTTCTCCACACAATAAGGGAAGAGGGAAATCCATGGCAGTTGAATCTACTGGAAACGAACGCGGGAATCCTCGTTTATTTGAACTCATCGAGAACTCACCAAAGACTGGTGATAGTCCAACAATTTGGGCATGGCCACAAATTACAGAATTTTTAAAAGTTGCAAGTCAACCAGTGCAAGGTCCATGGCCGGCACATCAAGAACCGAGACCTAATCCAGATGCAGATTCAATGCCAGTTGCAGTAAAAGACAAGAAAAGCAATTAACCGTAAAACTCACTTAGGGGAAATTAAATATGTATCCATCACGATTTAACTATGAATCTCCGAAGACAATCGCAGAGGCAATCAAATTACTTGATGCGGGTAATGGAGAAGCGAAGATTTTGGCGGGCGGACAAAGCCTTATCCCAATGATCAAACTTCGTTTTGCATTTCCGGAGCAAATTGTCGATATCAACAATATTCCGGGTCTTGATTACATCCGCTTTGATGCCGATGGATCACTTCACATTGGCGCCCTTGTTCGTCATGAACATTTGGAAAAGTCTGTTGAGATTTCAATGCGCCAACCAACTATTGCAGCTGCGGCTCCGCTAGTTTCAGATCCTATTGTTCGCACACGTGGGACCTTTGTTGGTTCTGTATGCCACGCAGATCCACAAGGCGATTGGGCAGCGACAATGATCGCGCTCAAAGGCCATCTCGTAGTGCAAGGCCCTAAAGGCACGCGCACTATTGCTATGAAAGATTTCGTACTTGGCCCGTATGCAAATTCCCTCAACTACAACGAGATTGCCATCGAAGCAGTGATTCCTGCCCCTAAGGGAGTTGCTCGCGGTGGCTACCTAAAGCTCGAGCGTCGCGTAGGAGATTTCGCTACAGCGTCAGTAGCTGTTGCACTCGATATGAGCGGCGACACAGTGCTAGGTGCCGGGTTTGCACTTGCTGGTGTTGGTGGAAAGACCATCGATGCTAACGATGCAGCATCGGTCCTGATTGGTCAAAAGCTGACTGATGCAACAATTGCAAAAGTTGCAGCTCTTGTGGCTGCGAAAGCAGAGCCTCGAACAGATCATCGTGGCTCGGCTGAATACAAGCGCCATATCGTTGAAATATTTGTTAAGAGAATACTCGTTGCAAACTCCACACAGAAAGTAGCCTAAAAATATGTCGAGCCTTTATGAAGAAATAAACGCACCTCTGGCAAGTGATATTCCGATTCGCCGAGTAACGATAAATGTTAATGGAGAAGCGCGCACAGCAAATGTCGAACCAAGACTCTTGCTTGCACATTTGCTTCGCCAAGGATTCAAGTTGACCGGAACTCATTCAGGTTGTGACACAACCAGCTGTGGAGCTTGCACAGTACTTTTCGATGGCCGCCCAATCAAGAGTTGCACAATGTTCGCAGTGCAGGCCGATGGCCATGATGTGCAAACAGTTGAAGGCCTTGCATCCGCAAGTGAACTTCACCCATTGCAAGAAGGCTTCAAACAAGAGCATGCACTCCAGTGCGGGTTCTGTACACCAGGAATGATGATGGCTGCAAAGGCTCTTCTCGAAGAGAATCTCAACCCAACCGAAGATGAAATTCGCTGGGCTCTTTCGGGCAACTTGTGTCGATGCACTGGTTACCAAAATATCGTCAAGGCAGTTCTTTGGGCTGCTGAAAAAATGCGCGCGGAACTCAACTAGGTCAGGGAGCAGAAAATAATGAGCTTAGACGAAGTCAAAATTGGTGGAATGGGCGCGAGCCGTCGCCGAGTTGAAGATAACCGTTTTATTCGCGGTAAAGGTAACTATGTAGATGACATTGTTCTTCCAGGGATGCTCCACATGGAGATCTTACGTAGCCCAGTAGCTCACGCACGTATCAAATCAATCGATACAAGTGCAGCATGGGATGTGCCTGGTGTACGTCTGGTTCTTACAGGCGAGATGATGGCAGCACGTAACCTCGCGTGGATGCCAACACTTTCTTATGACACAGCCGCTGTTCTTGCTACCGATAAGGTCCGCTTCCAGGGCCAAGAAGTCTGCGCAGTTATTGCAGATGACCCATATATCGCTAAAGATGCCTGTGGAAAGATTGTGGTTGATTACGAAATTCTCCCTCCAATCGTTAACCCGGTTCAGGCAGCAGCCCCGGATGCAGTTCAGATTCGCGATGACAAGGCTGGTCAAGTCGGCAATAAGATTTTCGACTGGGAGATTGGCGATAAGGCACGCACAGATAAGGCTTTCCAAGATGCAGATGTCGTATCGAAGATAGAACTCCACTATCCACGTACACATCCATCTCCAATGGAAACTTGTGGATCTCTCGCAGATTACGATCGCGCAACAGGCAAGTTGACTGTCTACCTAACAACTCAAGCTCCACATATTGTGCGTGCTGCAGTTGCGATGGTTGCAGAACTTCCAGAACAAAACATTCGAATCGTTTCTCCTGATATCGGAGGCGGCTTCGGAAATAAGGTTCCTATCTATCCAGGTTATGTTGTTGCGATTTTGGCATCGATTTTGACTGAAAAGCCTGTTAAGTGGATTGAAGATAAGACAGGAAACTTAACCTCAACTGGTTTCGGTCGCGACGTCTACCTAAAGGGTGAGATGGCACTTCGTAAAGATGGAAAGATACTTGGTGTTCGCATGAACACAATTTCAGATCACGGTGCATTCTTTGCGGATGCACAGCCATCTAAGTTCAAAATTGGCCTGATGCACTCAGCATTTGCTGCATACGACATTCCAACTGCACATATGTTTGCAACTGGTTACTACACAAATAAAGCGCCAGGTGGAGTTGCCTACCGCTGTTCATTCCGCGTTACTGAAGCGATGTTCTTCCAAGAACGTATGGTTCAAGCAGCGGCTGATGATCTAGGTATGGATCAAGCCGAGTTCCGTCGCGTTAACTTCGTTAAAGACGAACAGCACCCACACCGCACGGCATTTGGATTCTTAACTGACTCAGGTCAGTACGAGAAGTGCCTTGATATCGGATTGGAAGCAATCGGCTACAAGAACTTTGCAGCCGAAAAGGCAGAGGCAGCAAAGCGCGGACGCCTTCTTGGTATCGGTATCTCAACAATGACTGAACCACTAGGCGCCGGCAATAGCCGCGAGTACGACATCTTGGGTATCAAGATGTTTGACTCTGCAGAACTTCGTATCCATATGTCAGGTAAAGCGATCTTGCGTACAGGCTCACGTGGACAGGGAACTGGACACGAGACAACATGGGCACAGATCGTTGCTCACGAACTGGGTATACCTGCAGATGACATTCTTGTTGAAGAAGGCGATACAGATACCGCTCCATTCGGTATGGGAACTTACGCATCACGTTCAACACCAGTAGCTGGAGCAGCAATTGCAATGGTTGCGCGCAAGGTTCGTGCAAAAGCACGCAAACTTGCAGCTCACTTACTTGAAGTATCTGAAGAAGATATCGAGTGGGAGCTGGGCCGCTTCTATGTTCGTGGAAATCAGGAACGTGGCGTAACAATTCAAGATTGCGCAATGGCTGCATATAGCAATATGCCAGATGGCATGGAACCAGGACTGGAGAATGTCGCTTACTACGATCCTCCAAACCTCACATGGCCATTTGCTTGCTACATTGCAAAGATTGAAATCGATCCCGAGACAGGCGTTTGGGATGTATTGCAATTTGTTGCTGTCGATGACTGCGGTGTGCGCATTAACCCAATGATCGTTGAAGGACAGATCATGGGTGGACTCACCGAGGCATATGCCATGGCAAATATGCAGTATCAAACTTACGATGAAGAAGGAAATATCATTGGCGGAAACTACATGGACTTCTTGTTGCCAACTGCTTGGGAAACTCCAGGCTTTGAGCTGTACGAAGTCGTCACACCATGCCCTCACCACCCAATTGGTGCAAAGGGCGTTGGAGAGTGTGCAACGGTAGGCGGACCGGCTGCATTCGTTAATGCGGTTATGGATGCACTAAAGGACAAGGGCGTTCGTAACATCGATATGCCTTTGATGCCTAACCGCGTCTATGAAGCACTCACAACAGGTAAAGATGTGTATGGAATGCCACCAGTACGGAGCGGCAACTAACACATGTCTTTCAATCCAGTCGAAGGCATGGGCGTCATGGAACGCGCAGTCGAACTCACAAATAGTGGTGAATCTTTTGTGATGGCAACTGTCGTATGGCGCCAAGGCCCTTCTTCTGGACAGAGTGGATCACGAGCAATTATTACTTCAGATGGAAAGTTACATGGATGGATTGGCGGAGCGTGCGCCGAGCCAGTCCTAATCCGTGAAGCAAAGAAAGTAATGGATTCCGGAAAAGCTCAATTGGTTTGGCTGGGACAAGAAGCTGACTTTTTAGGAATGCATGTTCCTGATGGAGTCCTAACAGTTCCTATGGCATGCCAAAGCGAAGGCGCACTTCAGATTTATGTTGAACCAGTAAATGCGTCCCCTCAAGTAACAATCGTCGGGCGCTCGCCAATGGCGGTAACCCTGAAACAATTAATTGAGGTTATGAATTGGCGCGTACAGATTCTTGATTTTGCAGATTTCACAACGAGCATGGTTAATTCATCTTCCGTTGTCATTATCGCGACCCAAGGTCATGGTGATGAAGAAGCAACTGAGACTGCGCTTCCGGCAGATCCTGCATATCTCGGAGTTGTTGCATCACGCAAACGTGGAGCTGCAGTTCTTTCATATTTGGAAGATCGTGGCTTCTCAAAATCTCAGATTGACAAAGTTAACTTGCCAGCAGGTTTAGATCTCGGACATACAACTCATCGTGAAATGGCAGTTTCAATTCTCGCGCAATTAGTTCAACTCCGCGCCGCTGGATCGCTAACTCAGAAGTCAACCCCAAACCTGCTTCAGATGGCTGCGCCAACCGAGGTAATTGATTTAGTCTGCAAAATGACTGTCGCTGCTGAAAAATCTAATCGTCCCTTTGAGTATGAAGGAACGACCTATTACTTCTGTGCGCCTGGATGTCGCACAGCGTTTGAAAAAAATCCATCCTCATTCATCAACCAGGAGGCAAAATGCTAATCTCGCAGACGATAGTCGTTGATCAACCGATCGACGATGTATGGAAATTCTTTGATGATATTCCACAACTAGCAGCATGTATCCCTGGTGCTGACCTAACTGACAAGCTTGGAACCGACCACTACGGTGGAGATGTCGTCATCTCTGCAGGTCCAGTAAAACTTGAATTCGCAGGACAGGCAAAGGTTAAGAGCCGCGATAATGCTAAGAAGATAATTACTCTCGATGCATCTGGCTCAGATAAGAAGGGGCGCGGAGAAGCGCAAGCAGTACTTATTGCAGCGCTGAATCCAGTTGCTGGCGGAACATCAGTCAAGATTTCACTTGATCTAGTTGTTTCCGGTGCAGCTGCTCAATTCGGTCGTGGACTTATCGCCGATGTCACCGCAGTCTTGGTTAACCAGACAGCCGGCAGCATGCAAGCGCGTATGAAGGCAATCGAGATGGGCCTTGATCCAAATACTGTTGGTGGTCCAAAGGCGGCAAGCGGTATTGCAATTGCAATGACAGTCGCGAAGAAAGCAGCAGCAAGAATATTTTCTCGCTTCTTCCTTCCATATCAACCAGCACCACGTCGCTAACGAGAGAGAAAGGAAAACTAATGAGTCTATGGGGAGTCGGAAATCTGATCCTGTTAGTTGTTATCGTCCCAGTTCTCGTTGCGCTGCTAAATATGGTCCTTGGACCACTTGAGCGCATTCGCGGCGCGGCAGATGATGCACTCTCTGGAGGAGTTGCCTTGATCGGTGAACTCGATACAACACCAGCTTTGCTTGCTAAGACAGATACCGTAATTAAAGAAGTTGCCCACGGGGCAGTTCGTTACGCCGGACCAGTTTCCAAGTTACTCGGATAAGGGGAATCGAAATGGCACAACAAGCCGTATATACGCTAATTCTGGCAACGTTAATTATCGCTGCCGCAGCGCTAGGTCTATCACGCGTTATCTTGCACTTACGTGCAGTAACTAAGTCACTCGATGCACTTGAAGGCGGAGTGCAAGTAATTGTTGCTAAGACTGCAACAGTTCCTAGCGTTGTTAAATCAGTCAACGCTAGCCTCAAACCAGTACGCGATTTTGCAGAAACGATCTAAGGAGAGATAACAGATGGACTTTACTAATCACCCAGGTTGGCTCGTGGGTTACATCATTGCAACAGTCGTTGTACTGGTTGTTGTAGCTCTCGTAGTCCCAATCCTTCTGCTTGCTCACAAAATTGGTGGCCAGGCTCAAAGAATTAATGCCGGACTTGAAGGTGCGGTTGTTAATACAGCTGGACTTAAAGGACTTAATACAACGATCTCATATGCCACAGCGATTGTTGCCGGACTTAATCGTGGCCGCAAGAAATTAGGAGGTTGAGACGATGGATTCCAATACTCACTCACTGTGGGTTCTCGCAAATATTCTTGGTGCTGTAGTAGTCGTAGCTGTTGCTGCGTTGCTTACAATCCTGGTTCTGCTGGTTCGCATTATCGATAAGCGCGTTGCGCAAATTCGCGAGACTCTCACTGCAGCAAAAGCAAATACTGCAAATACAGAGCTAATCAATAAGACCGCCGCTGGTGTAGATGCAGTACTTGCAGAAGGACTTGAGCATCACTTATTCCTTGGACGAGTTCTAGATAAGGTGCGCTCATGACAACGCTGCAATTATTTTCAGTAATCGACATCGTCGCGTTAATCGCAGGCCTTGCGATATATCTCTTTATCGTTGGCCGCCAGCTTGCCGCTGTTGCAGTCAAGCTAGAAGAAGCAGCGGATCTAGTCTGGGGAATTAAGGCAGATGCTGATGCAATCGAGCCTGGACTTGAGCGCATTAACCGCACTGGTGGCGTTGTCGCTGGTGCGCTTCCGCTCTTGTATGGCTTCGCGGAAGCAATAGTTGTTGGTGCTACCTATGTTCCAGAACCTGAGCATGCTGCACCAAAGCCAAATTTCCCAGCAATGGGAACTCGTCGCTCACGCCTCTTTGATGGAGTTGGCGTAAAAATAGAGTAGTTTTTACTGAGAGCGATTATTTGGATCGCGACCAGTGGTCAATGGGTTGGTGAATGCATTTGAGTATTCACCGATCCATTCGTCTTTCCAGGCTTGATCGTATTTAACTAGATTGCAACTTGGCTCATATACCGCCATTAATTCATGCGCAATCATTTCGCGGTGGCGCTCGGTGCCACCTGGAATATCAAACCAACAAATGTGCAGATTAAATTTATTGCCAGCACGTGCAATCCACGACACGGAACGTGAATGCTTAAATGGGAATCTCTCTGTGCTCAAATCCGCGCTGTGACCAACGTAAATAATTGAAAATTCCTGCGGCTTATTTTCAGCGTCATTAAGACACATAACCGCATATACAGCAGCAATTTTTGGGGGAGTCCACCCAGCAAGTGCACGAGGTCCTTCAAAGGGATACCCGGCCAGCGAACCGAGGCGAATCATTCTTCCAGCGCGTCTTCCCAGTCTTGATCTTCAGACATAGTCTCTGCCTTAATAATTTCAAATGCTGGAAGGTTGGCAGTCTTGACCGCTTCATTAAAGATCACGAGAGCAGCATCTACCGCAATATCAGAACTAGGAGCCTCTACGATTATTTGGGCCCCGTACCCAGTGGTGCCGGCACCTGTTGCTAAGCCACTATGAATCGCTACGGCATCGGCAAGTTCTACTACTTCTTCAAGTGTAATTTCACGATCACCTTCGGCAAAGATTGAAACGCTGAACTTCATAATCGTGATTCCTATCTAATTGAGACGAGTTTGCGGCTGAATTCTTCCAGACTTTTTAGATTATGTCCTGATACAACTTCGTCGATAAATGGTTCTGCAATGATCATTCCCATCGATGTCGGGACATACCTGTCGACATCTCCTTTATGCGGATTCATCCAGACAACTCTGTGAGCGATACGAGAAAGTGATTCCATAGATTTCGCTAACGTCTCAGAATCGCCACGATCAAGTCCATCAGAGCAGATAACAACTATGGAGCCTCGGCCTACTCGTCCGCGCCCCCACTTTTTTAGAAAGGTGTTGATTGCATCGCCTATACGCGTTCCACCCTCCCAATCCATAGCTTCGCTACCAGCCTGCTCCATCGCTTGATCAGGGTTGCGCCGTGAAAGAGAGCGAGTGACGCGCGTAAGTCTGGTTCCGAAGCAGAAAACTTCAACTTTTTGATTTGCACTTCGTGCTGAATAAGCAAGCTGTAGCAAATTTCTAGAGTAGTCAGCCATAGATCCCGAGATATCGAGAATAAAAACTACAGGTCGCAACTTCTCTTTCTTCTTGATGTAGAAAATCTCTCGGTTCTCTCCCATAGCGCGTAAATTTTCGCGCACGATTTTGCGCATATTTAATCTCTTACCCTTGGTGGTCGAAATCAAACGACGAGTTCTTCGGATAGGTGGATTAAGTCGGATATTTGACATCATCTTGCGTAGGGCACGTAGCTCTTGCTGGGTACATTCATTAAAAGCTTTATTACGGAAGATTTCATGGCTTGCTGCCATAAATCCCATTTTCGTGTCATCGCTGGAATCACCCTGTTCGGTTCTTTCATTTTCGGGGATTTCAATAGTCGAAGTTGTACTGACCTGCGCGCGAAATTTCTTTTTCGCCACGCTTTCCTCTTCCTCTAAATTATCAAAGAAGAAGCGCTGAAAAATCTCGTTGTAGATTGGAATATTTTCTCGGCGACGAACGAGAGTTGTTCTGCCTCCCCAGTACACATCCATTACATCTGTTCCATCGAGGACTGATACTGCGTTGCAGAAGGTGATTACATCATCAGATCCGATGAGCATTCCATGCAATCTAAGTTTTTGAGCAAATTCAACAAAGAGTTCGTCAAAGCCCTCAGTGAGAGGCATCAGATACTATCTCCGCAAGGTTGCCAGATACATATTCGAGATCATCGCGTCCCTTGATTACTGCGCCAAGAGTTTCAGCAGCGTTAGTTTCATTGAGAGCGCTTGCTCCGATTACTTGTAGCGATTGAACCCAATCAATGGTCTCGGCGACCCCAGGAGATTTTTCTAGATCCATTTCGCGAAGCTTGTTAACAGTGCCAACAACTTTTGAGGCTAGTTGATCAGAGACGCCAGGAACTCGTGACTTTACGATTTCAATTTCTTGGTCTTGAGCAGGAAAGCCAATCCAGTTATAAAGGCAGCGACGCTTTAGTGCGTCATGGAGTTCACGCGTTCGGTTTGAGGTCAAAATTACGATTGGGCGTGATGCGGCTTTGATTGTTCCAATTTCGGGAATGGTTATCTGAAAATCAGAGAGAAGTTCAAGGAGAAACGCTTCGAATTCATCATCAGCGCGGTCGACTTCATCAATTAGCAATACGCATTGATCGCCGGCTTTGATTGCTTGAAGCAGCGGGCGTTCGATCAGAAATTTAGATCCAAAGAGGTCATCGACAGATTTATCTGAAACTTCATGGCCAGACATCGCACGGATTTGTAGCATCTGCCGCGCATAATCCCATTCGTACAACGCTTGATTAGTATCAATTCCTTCATAACATTGCAGGCGGATCAATTTGCGCCCAAGCAGCTTTGAAATACTCTTTGCGAGCTCGGTCTTACCGACCCCGACTTCTCCTTCAAGAAGAATTGGCCGGCCGAGTTTCATTGAGATTAAAAGAGAGGTTGCAAGGCCGCGATTAGCCACATAATCAATCGAGCGGAGCTCTGTCGTCAGTTCATCGACGGTCAGCAAATCAAAAGGCGTTGAAATCATATTTTAAAAATCTATTCGTTTATTTACTTGAGCTTATTTTCTGAGACCAGGCTGCCTATACTTCCGCTGCCGAGTTTGCCATCGCGAATCAGTGTCTCACGCCACGCTGTTGCAAGATCTTTACCTTCGTCTTGGATAAATCCTTCAAAGGTAACTTCTTTCATATTTTTACAAACCTTATTTGGGTTACACTCTTCATCTAACTCTTCCATTTTTTCGCCCTGTGCCTGCCAGATTGAACTCAGCGCTTGACGTGCTAGATCGCTTTCAACTGACATTTTGGGCCCCCTAATGAAATGTGAGCTGAAGCATATCAGGAAGCTTATTCGCCGCTACTTGGAATTGCGGCATAATCAATCATATGAAGGAATACCGTCGCGGGGGGCGTGTAGGTTGCTTCGTTCTCGGCTTCGCAGTTCTTCTTGTCGCCCTTATCAACCCACATTCAGCCAATGCGCTAATCCCCAAGAATATAAATGTATTTGCGGCATCTAGCTTGCAAGCCAAATACAGCGTTTTAACAAAGAAATTTGTAGCAGCACACCCTGGTGTAAAGATTAATATTTCATTTGGATCTTCCGCAACACTTGCAAATCAAATTAATTCGGGTGCACCATTCGACATTTTCGTATCCGCAGATGAATTAAGCATGGCATCTGTAAAGTCAGAGATTACAACCCCCACAGATTATGTTGCTAATCAAGTTGTACTTGCCGTTGCGTTAACTTCCCCTATTAAGAAAATTGGCGATCTCAATGGAAAGGTTAAATGGATTCAATGTGCGCATACTGTTCCATGCGGCGCCGCTGCAGACCGCGCTCTTAAAGCTGAAGGTGGTATTAAAAGTTTGCCAGTTTCTTTTGAAACTTCGGCATCAAGCACTCTTGCGAAATTAATTGCAAAAGCAGTAGATGCTGCGATTGTTTACAAAACAGATGTAATTGCTAATCCAACAAAGATTCGTGCAATAACCTTTACGGATTCCAAAGCAGCTTCTACCCAATATAAAATTGGTATCTCTAAAACTGCGATTGCAAGCAATAACCGTTGGGCAAAGCGGGTTTTTCAATATTTGCAGAGTACCGAAATTAGAATTGCGCTGGCAAAGGCCGGATTTCAGGTAGATTCACTTAAGTAATCGCAGATCTTTCGCTGATTAGATATGCTCGTGCAGTGAATTCAAGACGCATTGATCCACTCTCGCGCGCCTTTGCATATCTTGCTATCCTGCTAATTGCACTTCCAATCATTGCCCTGGTGATAAAGGTTCCATGGTCAACTTTCTTCACAAGTATTACAAATGATGGATCGCTAACTGCAGTCAAACTTTCTCTATGGACTTCAATACTCGCTGCCGCTATCTCACTAATTCTTGGAGTTCCACTTGCATGGTGGCTTGTAAAATCGAATCCAAAAGTCACAAGATTTATTCGTCCGCTAGTTCTTGCTCCGATCGCACTTCCACCGACTGTGGCGGGACTTGCGCTCCTTGGTTTGCTTAGCCGTAATGGCTTATTGGGAACCTATATCTATCAACACACACAATGGCAGATGCCTTTTACGATAACGGCAGTTGTATTCACAGGTCTATTCATTGGAATTCCATTTCTAGTATTAATTGCTGAATCCACTTTTGCGCAGTTACCTGAAGACATTGAAGATGCGGCAGTTATAGATCGAGCTTCAGAAAGTCAACTGCTTCGATTGATTGCACTTCCACAGGCGCGTAATGGAATCACCACAGGTTTACTGTTGGCATGGGCTCGCATCTTGGGAGAATTTGGAGCCACCATGATGTTTGCGGGCTCCATGCCCGGCGTTACCCAAACTTGGACTATTCAGATCTACCAACAACTTGAAGTTAGCCCAGATACCGCCTACTCCTTGAGTTTCCTGATGGTTGTCATCGCTATGGGCATCTTCGTTCTAATTCGAAATCCACTCAAAGGTGCATTTAGCCGATGAGCGATTAAGATTCGACCATGACTGAGAAATTGACTCATATCAATGAGCAAGGTGAAGCGCATATGGTCGATATCTCAGACCGAGCCGAAACGATTCGCACCGCTACGGCTTCCGGAAAAGTTTTACTGTCCAAAGAAGTTCTTGCACTAATTGTTTCTGGAACCACGCCAAAAGGTGATGTGATCTCAACGGCGCGTATCGCAGGAATTATGGGAGCTAAGAAGACTCCAGAATTGATTCCGCTCTGCCATCCGATTGCGATTTCGAGTGTAAATGTAGATATCAAAGTGGTCGAAGATGGAGTAGCAATCGCCGCAACAGTAAAGATTGCGGATCGCACGGGTGTTGAAATGGAGGCGCTAACTGCTGTTTCAATCGCCGCACTTACCATCATTGATATGGTCAAGGCGTTAGATCCTGGGGCCTCAATTGTTAACGTGCGCGTTGAGGAGAAAGATGGCGGCAGAAACGGGCACTGGAAACGGCCATGAAGCGCGCAGCGGTAATAACTGCCAGTAACCGCGCGTTTAAGGGCATATACGAAGATCGTTCCGGTCAAATACTTTTACAAGGCTTAAAAGATCTCGGCTATGAAATTGACGATGTGCAAATTCTTCCAGATAATCAAGCTCAGATTAACTCGGCGCTAAAATCAGCGATCGATCTGGAAATAGATTTAATTGTCACAACCGGCGGTACTGGGGTTTCACCTTTTGATGTCACTCCCGAAGCCACAATCCCGCTAATCGAAAAGTTTTTACCAGGTTTTCATGAAGCGCTTAGAGCCTTTTCGCGAGATAAGGTTCCCACAACAGATTTATCGCGCGGAGTAGCGGGGGTTACTAAAAAATCTCTAATCATTAATTTGCCTGGATCTCCAGGTGGCGCCAAAGATGGACTAGTAATTATCGAAAGACTTGCATCTCATATCCACGATCAATTGGCCGGACATGATCACAGCCCTAGTAACTGATAAGGCGATATCGATTCAGATTCTGATGGAATCTGTAAAGACGGATCAGGCCGGTGCGGTAGCAAGCTTCTGTGGCGATGTAAGAAATAACGATGCCGATAAGGCTGTTAAATCGTTGACGTATGAAGTCCACCCAACAGCACAAAAAGTTATAGAAGAGATTACCCAGCGCATTGCAGGCCAGCATGACGTTATAAACGTAGCTGTGGCCCATCGATACGGAGCAATCAAAATCGGCGAAACCGCCTTTGCGGTTGTAGTATCGGCAATTCATCGTGGACCTGCTTTTGCTGCCTGCGAAAAAATCGTCTCCACTGTCAAGGATGAACTTCCAATTTGGAAGTATCAAGTCTTTGCAGATGGAACTTCAGAATGGGTGAATAGCGCATGACACAGTTGATCGACACCTATGGTCGTGGCCATCGGGATATGCGTGTGTCGCTCACCGATCGCTGCAATTTACGCTGCACATATTGCATGCCACATGATTTTGCCGCTTGGCTTCCATCTAAAGATCTATTAAATACAGACGAACTTATTGAAATTATTGAAGTAGCGGTTTCGCAAGGTATCGATGAAATTCGTTTGACTGGCGGCGAACCAATGCTTCGCCCAGATATCGTTGAAATCGTTTCCCGAATTTCTTCCATTAAAAACGCCCCGAAGTTGTCGATGACAACTAATGGCCTTGTGCTTGCCAAGCTTGCAAAGCCACTAGTCGATGCAGGACTGCGCCGCATCAACATAAGCCTTGATACTTTAGATCGAGATGTATTTAAAAAGATGACTCACCGCGATCGAATTGATGATGTATTCGCCGGAATCGCAGCAGCGAAAGAAGCTGGTTTGCTTCCGGTTAAAATCAATACTGTTCTTCTTCGCGGAGTAAATGATGGGGAAACGGTTTCACTTCTAAAGTGGGCCCTTGCCGAAGATTTAAACCTTCGCTTTATCGAACAAATGCCGCTAGATGCCGGTGGAATTTGGAACCGCGACCAATTAATAACCGCAGATGATATTTTTTCTCAACTTTCACAGCATTACGAACTTACTCCAGTCGAATATCGCGGTTCGGCTCCTGCAGAAGAATTTCTTGTTAATGGCGGACCTGCAACCGTTGGAATTATCGGAAGTGTAAGCCGGCCATTCTGTGGCGCTTGCGACCGAATCCGTTTAACTTCGGATGGACAATTACGTTCCTGCCTCTTCTCAATGGCTGAAACTGATTTACGTTCAATATTACGTTCTAATATGAGCGCTAATGAAAAAACTGAAGCGCTTGTTTCTAAATTCCATTCAACAGTGAAGGCAAAACTTCCAGGCCATGGCATCAATGATTCAAGTTTTATTCAACCAAGTCGCCCTATGTCGGCGATTGGCGGCTAAGAACCACCAGCAAAACGTGGCAGTATGTCGATGACATCTGCTGGCGCTATCTTAATATCTAGATTTAAAGTTGCTGATCCATTTATTAGGTAAGAACAGCCAGGCAGTATCTGCTCTAACTTTGGGAATTTCTTAGAAGCCGCGGTAATCACTTCAGCGAGCGTTTGCCCCTCGAACTCGCCCGCTGAAAGACCGCTGGAAGCTCGTGCAGCAGCGTAGAAATTCACGGTCGCCATGCCCAAACCTTAGCGTGAACTCTATAAAGAATTAGTGACAGCGAATAATTTATCTGCCGTACCATTAGGTAAAGAACAGTCGCCCGGATCACCGCGTTATGCCTAGATTAATTTCTAGTTGTACCGAGGAAAGTCCGGACTCCGAAGAGCAAAGTGGTGGCTAACAGCCACCCGGAGCAATCCGCGGGATAAGTGCCACAGAAAATAAACCGCCGTTA
>QYQH01000049.1 GCA_007280395.1 Actinomycetales bacterium
ACAAATATGAAATAGAGAATAGCTGTTAAGTACTGTTTGCCATGCCAATATTGGTAGGTATATACCAAATCAACTACGAACCAGATAACCCAACTTTCGTAACGCTGTAGAACCATTAACAATTGTGCGATACAACTTCCAACAAATCCAAAGGCATCAGTTAAGGATGCTGCAGCACCAATTTTCTTTAGAATTGGATAGAGCGAGAACCAAGCCACGAGATATGCAACCCCCCAAACAGCTGCACTTTTTCCAGTCAACCGTTTAGGTTCCGCACCTTTTGGTCCCCAGCCATACCACCCGGCGATTGCGCCAGCGATAAAAATGAATTGCAAGAAACCGCTCGCATAATATTTCCATTGAAAAAATAGCGCGGCATAAAGCAAAGAGCTAATACTCCACCAGGGCCAAGTTTGTCGTGGTCCGTAAACGCCGAGCCAGACGCCTATAACTGAAGTAATGAATGCAAGAAGTTCCAGCAATGAGAGTTGATATCCCCATGCACTAAGTACCGTAACCATTAAATTCATCGACTAACTCCTTCCCAATTCGCATTACCGAACTGGTTCTACGGTCGATCTGAATTTCAGACCCTCTCAGCCAATTACTCGGCTCCCGTTCCGTCATACCCTAGCAAACTAACGTGCTCTTCGCGCCCTCAATAGCGCCGGGAAGGCGACTTTTATTCGACGCCAAGTTGAAGTCTTTGCGCGTTTTTCAAAAATTTGAAAGTCAATTTTCTCTACCTCATCAACAATTCCACAGTACAACTCCGATGCCGCCTCGATGCACGCTTGAGATTCTGGCGACAGCAATTTAATACCATGCGCTGCTTCTGCTTGGAGACTTCGAACTCGAGAAATTTGTTCTTGCAGGGCGCTCGTAATCTGTGGCGTAAGAATGCGTTCATGCAACATTTCATGAGTGACCCCATGAGCCTTGAGCTCGGCAATCGGAAGATAAATACGACCACGATCAAGATCTTCAGCAACATCGCGAATAAAGTTAGCGAGTTGAAAGGCGGTTCCTAACTTCTCTGCAGCAACAAGGGCTTCTGATGAAGTCGAACCAAGAATAGGGACCATTTGTAGCCCGATGACTGATGCCGAGCCGTACACATATTCCATTAGGTCTTCGAAAGTTTCGTATTCACTTACCGTTAAGTCCATAGTCATTGAGTGCAAAAATGCTTCAAAGTGCGCGATCGGAATATTAAATCGCTTTACCGTGTCCACCAAAGCGCGACCGATATGATCCGAACTTGTTCCATTCCCAATATCTTTTAATACTTGGTTGCCCCAAGTTTTAAGTTCAAGTGCTTTCTCTTCATCAGTCAAATTAGAATTTAAGTCATCAACAATTTCATCGGCATATCTAGCAAAACCATAAAGGGCATGCACGAAGGGGCGTTTAGCCGGCGGTAAAAGTAGCGTTGCTAAGTAATAAGTCTTGCCGTGAAGTGAATTGAGCCTTTTGCATTCAGTATATGAAGCCCGCATTGCGGGGTCAGTAATACCAGCTGCAGTTAGCTCATCCATCTATTTAATTGGTCCGACAATTCGTTCTGCAGCAAGTCGACCAGAAATAAGAACCATTGGAACGCCAACTCCCGGTTGAGTGCCAGAACCAGCGAAGACTACATTCTCGAAACCCTTTGCAATATTTCTGGGGCGAAATGGCCCAGTTTGGAAGAAGGTGTGGGCGCTGGCAAATGGTGCACCTTGTTCCATGCCTTGATTCTTCCAATCGAGTGGTGTTGTCATTTGTTCGACCTCAATCGAATCCGCGAAGCCGTCATATCCTCGCTCTTCCATAGTGCGCAACATCTGATCACGATATTTTGGAGCCTGAACTTTCCAATCGATATCTGCCGAAAGATTTGGGGTTGGGAAGAGAACGTAATACGAAGTCTTGCCAGCAGGTACCAAATCTTTATCATCATGGCTTGGTACGGTAACTAGCAAACTTGGATCAGTCATGAGAGTTTTCTTCTTAATTAGCTCATCGAATACGCCATCCCAAGATTTCCCGAAGTGGATGTTGTGATGGGCTAAGCGGTCATAACTCTTATTAGAACCAATCAGCAGTGTTACGCAAGAAGGGGAATAAGTGAGTCGCTTTACTGAAGGGGGAGTCCGACCTAACAATTCGCGCCAAGCAACTGGTAGATCTGGATTCAAAATTAAGGCGTCACATTCGATTCGATCGCCATTCGCTGTTATTACTGCGCGAGCTCGGCCACCAGAATGTTCGACCGAGGTGACTGTTTGATTATATTTAAATTCAACGCCATGTTTTGCAGCCGCGCCAGCAAGTGCGCGAGGCACTGCATGCATTCCACCCTTAGGGAAGAAGACGCCATTTACTGAATCCATATATGCGATAACAGCATAAATCGCGAGAGCTTGTTGTGGACTAACGCCGGCATACATCGCTTGGAATGAGTAAACCTTCTGGGTTCGTGGATCTTTTAGAAAATCATTCACCTTTGGTGCGAGTCGGCGAAAACCGCCAAGAGCAATAAGTCTTGCCAAGTTCGGCGTTAACAAATTAAATGGCGAATCAATATTGCGGTCGATGAAATCTTTCATCTCATACTTGTAAAGCTTTGTTACGAAATCTACATAACGGCCATAACCTGCAGCCTCATCTGGTCCGATAACAGTTCGAATCTCTTCTTGCATGCGCCCAGTTTCGGCATGGACATCAAGGGTTGAACCATCATGATAAAAAGCGCGGTACAACGGTTTTAGCGGAAGAAGTTCGAGCCAATCTTCGAGTTTCTCGCCGACACAGGAGAGCGCATCTTGAATCAAATCCGGCATCGTTAAAACAGATGGTCCAGTATCAAAGGAGTAACCATTTTTACTCAATAATCCATTGCGACCACCCGGAACGCTCTCGCGTTCTATAACTGTAACTTTGCGACCGGCCCCGGCAAGACGTAGCGCTGCACTTAAGCCACCAAGTCCGGCGCCTACGATTACAACGTGATCTGTTGGACCTTTTATCCGAGCTGGCATTTCACTTCCAATACTTAAAGGGTTCGTTGAGTGGCAATTGTAAGGAGCTGCTCCAATGCAACCTTTGCCAATGGCTCAATTTCACCATGTTCAAGGGCCGATTGCGCGCTGGAAATTAGGGTGGAGATGAGATTTTCAACTTGGGAGAGGGCACCAGTTGATTCAAATATTTCACGCACCTTATTTACTTGGGCTAATTCTAGATTTTGGTTACCAAGTGCCGAATTAATCTCAGCCTTTTGGCTGGAGTCAGCGAGCTCCATAACCATTGCAAGTAGAACGGTGCGCTTTCCTTCACGCAAATCATCGCCGGCAGGTTTCCCGGTTTCTTGCGGGTTTCCAAAGATCCCCAATATGTCATCTCGAAGTTGGAAGGCTTCACCAAGTGGAAGTCCATAGTCTGAATAAGTTTTCATAAGTTCTTGGTTCGCGCCGCCAAGTGCAGCACCAAAATGAAGTGGTCGTTCGATCGTGTATTTTCCTGATTTATAACGCGCAACTTTCAAGGATCTTTCAACAGATTGGGTTGCAAGGGCCTGTTCGTATATATCTAAGTATTGGCCAGCCATTAATTCAACGCGCATTTCATCGTACATTGGAAGTGCCCTAATTAGCGTGTCACCAGATATTCCAGATTGATGCAACATCTTGGCCGACCACACAAGAGCCAAATCACCAAGCAAGATAGCGGCCGAAATTCCAAATTGATCTGCTGATCCACTCAACTTTTTTTCTATATGCATCGCCTCGAAGGCTTTATGAATAGATGGCGCCCCACGTCTTGTGTCAGATGCATCCATAACATCATCGTGCATAAGCGCACAGACATGGATTAATTCCAGTGCTGCAGCCGCCCTTAAAATTTCAACACTTGGTTTGGTGCCAGTTCCGAGAAATCCTATATATGCAAAGAGTGGACGCAGTCGTTTTCCACTATCCAATAAGAAACGCTCCATTGCCATAGCAACAGGTCCTAATTCTGAGCCGATTTCATTTAGATATTTATTCTCATTGGCTACGAAGTTGAGAAGTTCTTGATTCACTAAATTACGAATCTCTTTAAGGTCAGAGGTAGCGGAAAAATTCACGTCGTAAGGGTAGCCTGAGCCGCTATGGGACACATGACATTTTCGATTGAGTTCTTTCCGCCTAAGGATGATGCCGGTGAGGCGCGCCTTTGGGAGGCCAGTACCGCCTTGGAATCTATTTCACCAGATTTCATATCTGTAACTTATGGGGCGGGTGGAAGTACCCGCGATCGTACAATTCAAATAACTAAGGAAATCACCGAACGCACCGGGCGAAATACAGTGGCACATCTGACATGCGTGGGTTCCTCCAAGGAAGAACTAATTGCAATTCTTGCACAATATAAGAGCGCAGAAATTAAAAGTATTCTGGCACTTCGTGGCGATCCAGTCGGAGGACCTGCAGCGAATTGGGTAACGACACCAGGCGGTTTTGATCATTCAGATCAATTAGTTCAACTTGCTGTTGCCCAAGGTGGATTTGAAGTTGGGGTAGCTGCATTTCCTGATGGCCATCCCGCCAGCAATGGTAATTTTGAGAAGGATATCGATGTACTTTTACGAAAAGAAGAGTTAGGTGCAACTTTTGCTACGACACAATTTTTCTTTGAAAGTTCTAAATGGGAAACGCTGGTAACGAAGTTAGCGGCACGTGGATCAAAGCTTCGAATCATTGCTGGTATTTTGCCAGTTACTAATGTCAAGCAACTGCACCGGATGGCCGAACTTGGGGGCACACCTATTCCCGCAAAGATTTCTAAATTGTTCAATGAAATCTCTGAAGATCCAGATGCGGTGCGAAAAGCTGGCGTAGATTTAGCTACAAAACTTTGCGCCGAATTAATAGCAATGCAAGTTCCAGGATTACATTTCTACACAATGAATACCGCTTTGGCAACGCTAGAAATTTATAATAATTTAGGTCTACCTCACCGTGGATAAGAACGAATTCTTTGCTACCTGGTCGAAGCTACATGGTGAGGCAAAGATTGAAGGAATTGTTAAGGCTTGGTTGCAAATTTCTTATAGCGTAGTTCGACCACTAGCAAAGCTAAGGGTTACCCCAAATCTATTAACGCTTGCAGGTCTGATATTTGCAATCGCGCTCTGGCAATTCCCAAGTAGTTGGCCAGCAGCAATTTTCTTAGTTCTCTCGTTGTTCTTTGATGGGATTGATGGCTCACTTGCAATATATTCTCGAGTAACTTCTAAGTTCGGCGCCTTCACTGATTCCTTTGTGGATCGCTTATCTGAAGTTTTCTGGGCGCTAGCGCTCTACAAATTAGGCGCTCCAGTAATACTGGTTTTCCTGGCGCTACTTGCAACTTTCATTCAAGAGTACTTGCGAGCAAGAGCAGGTGGCTTGGGCCATGATGAAGTTGGACTAGTAACTATTTGCGAGCGACCTGTCCGTGCAAGCCTTATTTTCATTGCAATTGTCGCCAACTTAATCGGTTTACAAGCTACGGTTGTGATTGCGGTTATCTGGGTATCAATGCAAACTATTGCGATGACTCAATTGATTTTAAATCTTTACAAGCGTCTAACTATTTAGCTCGCCCTATAGCTTCTGCAACAATTTCCGCGCTTAACCCAACGAGTGGAAGTCCACCGCCAGGGTGCGCTGAACCACCTACGCAATACAAATTCTTCAGTGGTGAAGTATTACTGGCTCGCAAGAAAGCGGACCGTGCACCATTGCTTGAAGTTCCATAGATTGAACCGCCTGGAGCCCCGACGCTATTTTCCAAATCAGCAGGTGTCTGGAATTCAACAACTTCCAACCGTTCGCTAACTTTCAAACCAAGTGAATCTAGCTTTGCAATAATTTTTGCGGCATAAAGCGCGGATCCCTTATTCCAATCCCAGCCAGTTGCTGGCTCATGTCTTGGGGCATTTATTAGTATTGACCAAGCCTCTAAATTATTACCCTTCACCATATCTGGATCATCGGGTACACAGATATAAATAGTTGGATCATTTACCGGAACTTTCTTTACGAAGATGTCATCAAATTCTGCATCATAATCTTCGGGGAAATAGATTGAGTGATGTGGCATTTTGAGAGCAGTACCACTTAACTTCTCGTTATTTAAGCCGAGCAAAAGTGAGAAACCCGCCAGCGATTTCGTGGCTTTAGCTAACTTCTTCCGCTCTGATTTAACTACTTTTAATTCAGCGGGCAACAGTTTGTTATACACAATTTCGGCATCAGCATTTGCAACCACGAAATCTGCGCTCAATTTTTCACCAGCTACTACGACACCTGTTGCAGCACCAGATACATGTGTAATGGCAGTGACCAGGGAGTTGAATTCAAAGTTAACTCCAAGTTCGCTGCAGCGGGCTTCGAGCGCATCTGCAAGTTTTCCGATACCGCCTCTAATGTGCCAAGCACCAAAAGCGGATTCAACAAATGCAATTGTCAAAAGCACGGCAGGAACTTTGCGGGGATCAGATCCCGAATATGTTGCGTACCGATCCACAATTTTTGCTAGGTAGGGATTTCGGGTGTATTTCGCGGTCATCGAACGCAGTGAGGTAAGCGGGGAGATAACTCGAAGATCCGAGAAGAATCCTCGCCTTCGCATCAAGCTCGAAATAGATTTAAGTTCGGATTCTACAAATGGAGTTCGCGATACATCCCACATTCGTTCGGCTCGTTGCATCAAGTTGTGCCATTCATCGCCTGCACCTTTACCGAGAACCGATTCAATCGAATCGCAGCTTCCTTTGAGCGAAAGATTAGGAAATGTAATCCGAGTTGTATCGGCAAAGTTATATTCGAAAGCTGGATCTACCGGATCAATCTGCAGAATATGTTCAATGCGTTTTCCAGTTTTGAGAAAGAGATCTCGGTAAACAGCAGGCAAGGTAAGAAGTGAAGGCCCAGTATCAAACGCATAATTACCGACCCACTTAGTCCGACACTTACCACCAGTGCGATCACTGCCTTCAAAAACTGTTACCTGGTGACCTGCTTTTGCCAACCGTGCGGCTGCAGCCATGCCACCAATGCCAGCGCCGATAATAATTACCTTTGACATTATGAAATCGCTCGCCCACGCCATTGCAACGTTCCGCGAGATTTTCGCAAAACTGAGAGAAGAATTAAGTAACAAAGTACCAAAATTGCAAGGGGGTGCAGAAGGGCATATGCAGGATTAGATCTAGTTTTAATAGCTGAAAGAGTTCGAGACAGAAAGATAAAAACTACTGGTGCACCAAAGCTTAAATACGGA
>QYQH01000001.1 GCA_007280395.1 Actinomycetales bacterium
CGCTCAAATCGCCACCGTAAGATTGAGCTAATTCTCCCCGTCGGAATGGCGATACTACTTTTTGTGGTGGCGCTCACACTGCCTCACGCCAAGTAATATTTAGCCATTGCTTAAAGTCAAGAATTTTAAAACTATAAAGAGGGAAGTAAAAATGAATAGATCAGGAAAAGTTACCGTTGTAGGAGCTGGGTTTTACGGTTCAACAACAGCACTTCGATTAGCAGAATATGACATCTTCGAAACAGTAGTTCTTACAGATATTTTAGAAGGTAAGCCTGAAGGTTTGGCGCTAGATATGAATCAATCCAGATCGATTGAAGGATTTGAAACAAAGATTATTGGCGCAACAACTACGGCTGATGGCGCAGGATATGAAGCAACTGCTAACTCCGAAGTTGTAATTATAACTGCAGGATTACCACGTAAGCCAGGTATGAGTCGTATGGATTTAATCGGGGTTAATGCTGGAATTGTTCGCGGTGTTGCTGAAAATATTGCTAAGCATTCACCAAACGCCGTAATTATTGTTGTTTCTAATCCCTTAGATGAAATGACCGCACTTACCCAACTGGCAACATCATTTCCGAAGAATCGCGTTATGGGTCAGGCTGGAATGTTAGACACAGCGCGTTTCACAAACTTTGTGGCGGAAGAACTTAAGGTTCCTGTTGCTTCAGTAAAGACGCTAACACTTGGTTCACATGGCGACACAATGGTGCCAGTTCCAAGTCGTTGCACCGTTGACGGTAAGCCACTAACTGAAATTTTGGATTCGGCAAAGATAGAGTCACTTGTAGATCGCACTAGAAATGGTGGAGCAGAAGTTGTTGCACTACTTAAAACTGGCTCTGCTTATTACGCACCATCTGCGGCCGCAGCACGAATGGCCAAGGCAGTTAAGGAAGATTCTGGCGCTGTGATGCCAGTGTGTGCCTGGGTTGATGGCGAATATGGAATCAGTGGTGTCTATCTTGGTGTTGAAGCAGAAATTGGTAAGAACGGAGTTCGCAAAGTTGTAGAAAGTGCGTTAACTGCTTCAGAAGTAGAAGCGCTTAAGGCAGCAGCAGAAGCTGTTCGCGCAAAGCAAGCAGATGTTAAAGATCTCTAAAACTTAAGTAGATAATAGAAACGGGCGCAAAAAATGGCGAAGATTAAAGTAGAAGGAACAGTCGTTGAACTAGATGGCGATGAAATGACGCGCATTATCTGGTCATTTATCAAAGAGAAATTGATCTTGCCTTACTTAGATGTAAATCTTGAATATTATGACCTTGGAATCGAACACCGCGATGCGACAAATGATCAGGTAACCATAGATTCTGCAAATGCGATTAAGAAACATGGCGTCGGAATTAAGTGCGCAACTATTACTCCCGATGAGGCTCGGGTTGAAGAATTTGGGCTAAAGAAGATGTGGAAGTCTCCAAACGGAACCATCCGTAATATTTTGGGCGGCGTGATTTTCCGCGAACCAATCATTATGAAGAATGTTCCAAGACTTGTTCCTAACTGGACTAAGCCAATCGTTATCGGTCGTCACGCATATGGCGATCAATATAAGGCGACAGATTTCAAAGTTCCCGGTGCTGGTACGTTAACAATGACATTCACACCTAAAGATGGTTCAAAGCCTATGGAGTTCAACGTCTTTGATTTTCCATCATCAGGTGTTGCAATGGGCATGTATAACTTAGATGACTCAATTCGCGACTTTGCGCGCGCATCTATGAATTACGGATTAATCCGAAACTATCCAGTATTTCTTTCGACTAAAAACACAATTCTGAAGGCATACGATGGTCGCTTCAAAGATATCTTTGCTGAAGTTTTCGAGAGTGAATTTAAAGTGAAGTTTGATGCAGCCGGTATTACTTACGAGCATCGTTTAATTGATGACATGGTTGCAACCTCACTTCGTTGGGAGGGTGGTTATGTTTGGGCCTGTAAGAATTACGACGGCGATGTGCAATCAGATACCGTCGCCCAAGGTTACGGTTCACTTGGTTTGATGACATCAGTTCTTATGACACCAGATGGATTAACTGTTGAATCTGAGGCAGCTCATGGAACTGTTACCCGTCACTTCCGCGATCACCAAGCCGGAAAGCAGACATCAACAAATCCAATTGCATCTATCTTTGCTTGGACTCAAGGTTTATCTCACCGCGCAAAGTTGGATAACAATCCAGCGCTTGCCGAGTTCGCTACAACACTTGAGAAGGTCTGCGTACAAACTGTTGAATCTGGAAAGATGACAAAGGATCTTGCAATCCTGATTTCAAAAGATAGCCCTTGGTTAAATACTCAAGACTTTTTAGCCGCAATCGATGAGAATCTAAGAGTTGCCTTAAATAAATAAATAAATCTTAATCACCGGGTTGGGAGTTCGAACCCCTCACAACCCACTCCGAATTTGTAATACGCCGATTGACGGTGAAATACCGAAGGAAATTGTGCTGACTGACCCCTATCTTTGTTGCTCAATCACACAAGCTAAGCGGACTTTTTCTAAAGGCTGATCGATTGAAGCCTTAATAACAGCTACATCTATTTGAAAATATTGGTGGGCCAGGAGATCTCTCAAACCAATTATTTCCTTCCACTCAATGTGTGGGCTTCGTAATTTCATATCAGCGTCCAAGGACTTAACAGCCTCACCGATAACAACCAAGTTATATAGAATTGCATCGAAAGCCATTTCGGCGGCCTCCTCGCTGCTTCTACTATCAGAAGTAGTTAGTTGCGCTTCGGCAATCGCAATTCGGCGAATACGATCGAGAATATCTTCAATTCGAAATTCATGGTGGCGACGGGTCACAGCGGGACGGCTTCTTTTAAAGCGTTTTCAAGAACTGATTTCTTCAGAAGTGAAGCTGGTGCCACATCAACTTTTTCTTTCAGTAGGGCGCTTAATGCAGTTTTCAATTTCACAATTGGGACCAGGCCTTGCGATATATCAAAATCAACTAGAAAATCAATATCACTAGATTTTGTATCTTCTCCGCGGACAACGGAGCCAAATATGCGAACATGGCTTGCTCCAGCGATTTTCATGAGGCGATTAATCTCCCCGCGATTTTTTCTAATTTTCTTTGCTCGTCTCGACGATAGATTTACGACTTTGGTTGCCTTAACTCGAAGTTCAAGTTCAAGCCCTCCAGCTTTGAGAATTCGAACTAAAGTATTTATGGAGGGGCTGGCCAAACCTGCCTCGTATCGCGCAATTGCAGGCTGAGAGGTCCCTGCCCGGGATGCAAATACCGATTGTGTAAGTCCCGATTCTCTACGGGCCTGTGCAATAAGAGAAGAGCTTCGTTGGTTTTCCATGGAAGAAGAATATACCTGTACAAGTATAAAATCAAGGGAGATGCGTGTCTGTGAGTTTAAGATTTGAGCACACTTATTCCCCGGGTTGCAAGGGCCAAGTCCCTTACAACCCACTTATCGAAGTAAGCAGAAGACTTGTTGGCTACTTCGCCATCTTCAATATCATCGGAACCATACGATTCAAACTTTTTACTGGATTTGCTGACGAGAGAATGCAAACCGTATATCCAGCCAAGGCAATCCAGGGATTTATCAGGCATATGTAAACAAGAAGAATTCCAAGTGCCGATGGGATAGCAGTGAAAATCAAGAGGAATTTAAGCCGTTCCTCTTTAGAGAATGAAGACAAAATGAAATCATCGTGGCATTAAAATCTACTGATTACAGTAAAAAGCCCCGCACCAGATGATTGGCAGCGGGGCTTTCTCTTTAACTTCTAGTTAATACTAGTTAATACTAGTTAATACTAGTTAATACGGAGACCTGAATTTGCATCAAATAGGTGAACCGCAGATGGAATTGCGTTAACTGAGATTGTTGCACCTGGCTTTGGTGGATTCTTTGGATCCCAGCGAACAATTACTTGTGCGCCTTCATCAGTTTCTTGTGCAAACTTAATGCCCTTATCTACTGGCTTGCCGTAGATGAATGCATCTGAACCAAGTTCTTCAACAACTTCAACTTGTACATCAAAGCCACCGGAAGTAGCAGGAACAAAACCTTCTGGGCGGACACCAACTGTTACAACTGAGCCAGCACTTGCTGGAACATCAACCGCGAAGCCACCAAGTTGTGCCTTGCCACCTGAAGCTGGAACTGTCAGCAAGTTCATTGCTGGAGAACCAATAAATCCGGCAACGAATGCATTTGCTGGACGATCGTAAAGGTTGCGAGGGGTATCAACTTGCTGAAGCAGACCATCTTTAAGAACTGCTACGCGGTCACCCATTGTCATTGCTTCTACTTGATCGTGTGTCACATAAACAGTTGTGATTCCAAGGCGACGTTGTAGCGCAGCAATTTGAGTACGAGTTGCAACACGAAGCTTTGCATCCAAGTTTGAAAGTGGCTCATCCATCAAGAACACTTGTGGCTCACGAACAATTGCGCGACCCATTGCTACGCGCTGACGTTGTCCACCAGATAGCGCCTTTGGCTTACGGTCTAAATAATCTTCAAGGTCAAGAAGTTTTGCTGCTTCCTTAACGCGACGATCGCGTTCTGTTTTATCTATGCCAGCAATCTTCAGTGCGAAGCCCATGTTTTCGGCTACGGACATATGTGGATAGAGGGCATATGACTGGAACACCATTGCAATATCGCGATCCTTAGGTGCAACGTGAGTTACATCTTTATCGCCAATGTGGATTGATCCAGTATCAACTTCTTCTAGGCCAGCAAGCATGCGGAGTGATGTTGATTTTCCGCAACCTGATGGGCCAACTAGAACAAGGAATTCACCATCATTGATAGTTAGACTAAACTTATCTACTGCAGGCTTGGTGGTGCCTGGATAAACCCGAGATGCGTTTTCAAATACGACTGATGCCATCTTTTTACTGCTCCTTTTCCGGGCAGGTACGTGCCCGACGATCCTTTGGATAAAGGCTTTGATTCCGCTCGGTTGAGCGTGGGCATAGGTTACGCGTCAAGGGCGCCGTGCGCCACTCGTTTAACGACGGCAGCGCTCTTAAAGAAGTTACCCTTACGCCTGTGACCATTCATATCCTTCGCGATATCGGCCTTGTGCTCCTTTTCATTGCGGTCGCTGGGCTCTTCGTGGCAGCGGAGATTGCCTTGATATCCCTGCGGGATTCCCAGATTCGCCAACTCGAGGGCACCAGCAAGCGAGGCGATCGCGTCGTCCAATTGGCAAAGAACCCGAATCGCTTCTTAGCCGCAGCTCAAGTTGGAATTACCTTCTTAGGATTTTTATCAGCAGCGCTCGGTTCTGAACGCCTCGGTAAATATGTTTCTCCAGTCTTTGAAGATTGGGGTTTATCGAAGAACGTAAGCGAAACACTGGCGTTAATTTCAATAACAATTGTAATTGCATATATCTCACTTGTTTTTGGCGAACTTGTTCCAAAGCGGCTTGCACTTTACCGAACCGAAATTATTGCGCTCGCAGCAGCACCCACAATTGATGTTATGGCGAAAATATTTCGTCCAGTAATTTGGTTATTATCAAAGTCAACAGATGCGGTCGTTAAGTTATTTGGCCTGAATTCAAAAGAGATTCGAAGTGAAATTTCAGAAGCCGAACTAGTTGACTTGGTTTCTGGACATGCTGCGCTAAGTGAAGAAGAGCGCGAAATTGTTGAAGAAGTATTTGCTGCCGGAGATCTGCAGTTGCATGAAATTATGGTGCCGAGAACTGAAGTAGATTTCATGGATGTCGGCTTAACAATCGGTGATGCAATTGCTGTTGCAGTCGAACGCTCACATTCAAGATACCCCGTTACTAGAGGAAGTACCGATGAAGTAATCGGTTTTCTCCACGTGCGCGACTTACTAAATCCAAAAGTCCATTCAACAACTGGTGCAACAATTCTGGAATTAGTCCGCCCCGTACTTAATCTGCCAGGAACTAAAGGTGTCCTGCCCGCACTTGCTGAGATGCGTAACAAGCGAAGTCATATCGCCGTTGTATTGGATGAATATGGTGGGACTGACGGCATCATTACTCTCGAGGATTTAGTTGAGTGCCTGATTGGTGATATTCAGGATGAATATGACAAAGATGATTTTGAAGTAACGCCGCAAGCACGAAACGGTGATTTTGAAGTTGATGGCTTAATTTCACTTGAAGATCTTTATGATCAGACTGGAATCGTTATTCCAGAAGGCCCATACGAAACTGCCGGTGGCTTTGTAATGCACCATTTAGGGCGTATTCCAGAGCTCCATGATGTGGTAACTATTGCGAAGGCGCACATAACTGTTTTAACTCTAGAAGGAAAACGGGCAGGTCAATTATTGATTTCAAGAGATGAATGGAAAGATGGAGCTCATGAATAACGGAGTTAAAGAACGTGTGCTGTCAGGAATTCAACCAACACACGACTCCTTTCATCTAGGTAATTATTTAGGCGCAATAAAGCAGTGGGTAGATCTTCAAAGTTCAAATGATGCTTTTTATTGCGTAGTTGATCTTCACGCTCTGACTATTGAGACCAAGCCAGAGGAATTAAAACGTCGCACCCTTGCTTCAATTGCGCAATTGATTGCACTTGGACTTAATCCTGAAAAATGCACGCTCTTCATTCAATCCCATGTCCCTGCTCATAATCAATTAGCTTGGGTTTTGGAATGTTTAACTGGTTTTGGTGAGGCCAGTCGAATGACGCAATTTAAAGATAAATCCCAAAAAGCCGGTTCAGATCGAACCGTGGTTGGGCTCTTTACTTACCCAATCTTGCAGGCCGCAGATATCTTGCTCTATCAAGCAAATAAAGTTCCAGTTGGTGAAGATCAACGTCAACATATTGAATTAACTCGA
>QYQH01000077.1 GCA_007280395.1 Actinomycetales bacterium
TCGAGTGGTTCACGAATTTTTGCGAATGAAACGCGAGCAGGTGCAAATGACTTTGACTTCGATGCGGCCAAAATTCCTCCAGATGTAAACGCACGGCTACCGCCAGGTCTCAGCCGCTATATGCCTGACCTCTGGGTTTTTAAAATTTGCGAAGGGTGAGAGTACCCAATTAGGCGGGTATCTGTCCAACTGGGCTTATACACCTAGATGTGAAAAAAGGGACCCAATTTGGGCCCCTTTTTATAACGCTTGTGCGTAAGTTCGAGCTGGGATTACTTAACTGTGACCTTTGCGCCAGCAGCTTCAAGAGCTGTCTTTGCCTTTTCAACAGCTTCTTTACTTCCCTTTTCGATCAAAGTTGCTGGTGTTCCATCTACCAAGTCCTTAGCTTCCTTTAGGCCAAGTGCTGAGTTGATGTTACGAACTTCCTTGATAACTGCAATCTTCTGTGAACCAGCCTCTTCAAGAATAAGTGTGAACTCATCCTGTTCGCCTGCTGCCTCTGCTCCGCCGGCTGCTGCGCCGCCGCCTGCTGCTGCAACTGGTGCTGCTGCTGTTACATCGAACTCTGTTTCAAATGCCTTTACGAAATCTGAAAGTTCAACAAGAGTCATCTCCTTGAATTGAGCTAAAAGATCATCTGAAGTTAGCTTTGCCATTTTTATATTCCTTTTCTTTTTTAGTTAAGTCTTTTAATTATTCGGTTACTTCTGGAGTTGCTTCTGTTGCTGCATCTTCAACAACTTCCGCTACAGGAGCATCAGTTGGTGCTTCGGACACTGTTGGTGCTTCGGACACTGTTGGTGCTTCGGACACAGCTTCTCTCTTTAAGCGAAGTGCATCGATGGTACGAATTGCCTTGGCAAGTGAACCCTTCATTGCACCAGCAAGCTTGGACAATAGAACCTCGCGAGATTCAAGGTCAGCTAGCTTCATAATTTCTGCAACAGTTACAGATTTACCTTCAAAGATTCCGCCCTTGATAACAAGGAATGGATTTTCTTTTGAGAAGTTCTTAAGGCTCTTTGCGGCATCAATTGGATCACCCTTGATGAATGCAACTGCAGATGGACCAGCAAGTAGAGCTGGATCGATATCTACTCCTGCATCTTTTGCGGCAATCTTTGTAAGAGTGTTCTTAACTACTGAGTACTTAGTATTGCTACCAAGTGCACGGCGAAGTTCCTTCATTGATGTAACAGAGAGACCACGATATTCAGTGAGCACGGTTGCATTTGCTGTACGGAAATCTTCCGTCAACTCTGCAACAGCTGCTGCTTTATCTGGGCGAGCCATTTGGCTTCCTTTCGCTCTAAAATCAAAAAACCCCGTCGCATAAATGCGCACGAGGTTACGTGGTCACCTATGCTGGCTGTTTTTCAACAATTAACCTCTTAGTTTTTTTACTAAAAGGACCTGCAGTCTTTGGTACGGGTCTTGCTTTTACTGTTACAACTTGTAACAACTTGTAACAACCTGCCTAGGGTAAGCGATTAGGCCCACCCCAGTCAAAGTAAGTTATTTCAGGGTTTAAGCCTGAACGTTATCTCCGCCATCGCGTGAGATCGTTGGGTCAACCTGGATTCCAGGCCCCATTGTTGTAGAGATTGTGGCCTTGCGAACGAAACGTCCCTTTGAAGAGTTTGGCTTTGCGCGCATAACTTCTTCAAGAGCTGCTGCGTAGTTATCAGCCAATTGCTCTGCGGTGAAAGATGTCTTTCCGATTATGTAGTGAAGGTTTGAATTCTTATCAACGCGGAATTCAATCTTTCCAGCCTTAATATCAGTAACAGCTTTTGCAACGTTAGTTGTAACTGTTCCAGTCTTTGGGTTTGGCATTAAACCGCGAGGTCCAAGAACCTTTCCAAGACGACCGACCTTACCCATTAACTCTGGAGTTGAAACTACTGCGTCGTAATCAAGACGACCCTTTGAAACTTCTTCGATCAATTCATCTGCGCCAACAATATCTGCGCCAGCTGCGCGTGCTTCATCAGCACGTTCGCCACCTGCAAATACAAGAACTCGGGCAGTCTTTCCGGTTCCATGTGGCAAGTTAACTGTTGAACGAATCGCTTGATCTGCCTTCTTTGGATCTACGCCAAGAAGTAGTGCAACTTCAACTGTTGCATCGTATTTAGTTGTGCTTGTCTCTTTAGCCAGCTTAACCGCTTGTCCAGGTGTGTAAAGGATCTTTTGATCAACCTTTGCAGCTGCCTCGTTATATTTCTTACTGCGCTTCATTTCTTCTCCTTACGTTTCGACTAACGATTTGTTAGGCGGAGTTGTGGTTAGCGAACCAGCGAGGTTCTCCCACGGATTTCTTTGGGATTGCTATCTTACTTTTTAATTAACCGACGGTTATACCCATTGAACGAGCAGTACCGGCGATAATCAAACTTGCTGCTTCAAGATCGTTTGCATTCAAGTCAGGCATCTTGATCTTTGCGATCTCTTCAACCTGTGACTTGCTGATATTTGCAACCTTGTTCTTGTGAGGAATAGCTGAACCCTTTTCGATGCCAGCAGCCTTCAAGATTAGACGTGATGCTGGTGGCGTCTTTGTGATGAATGTGAATGAGCGATCTTCGAAGACGGTGATTTCAACCGGAATAATCTGACCCTTTTGTGACTCAGTTGCAGCGTTGTATGCCTTAACGAAGTCCATGATGTTCACACCATGCTGACCAAGAGCTGGACCTACTGGTGGTGCAGGTGTTGCTGCGCCAGCCTGGATCTGCAACTTGATGAGTGCTGTGATCTTCTTCTTTGGTGCCATTTTTCTATTCCTTTTCTCTTCTTATTAAATCTTTTGGACTTGGTGAAATGAAAGTTCTACAGGGGTTTCGCGACCAAAGATTGAAACCAAAACCTTTAACTTGCCCTGTTCCGGCATGATCTCGGAGATTGTTGCTGGAAGGGTTGCGAATGGGCCATCTATAACAGTTACAGCTTCATTGATTTCGAAATCAATCATGCGAATATCTATCTTGTCTGACTTCTTAACTGGACGTGGTGCCAAAATATTTTCAACTTCAGGCAAGGTAAGAGGAGATGGATGGTGTGCATTTCCAACGAAGCCAGTTACGCCAGGAGTGTTACGCACACATGACCATGATTCATCAGTTAGTTCCATGCGAACTAGAACGTAGCCAGGGAATACATTGCGCTTTACTTGCTTGCGTTGGCCATTCTTAATTTCCATAACTTCTTCTTCAGGAACTTCTATTTGGAAAATATAATCTTCCATATTTAGTGAAGTAATGCGGTTAGCAAGGTTTCCCTTAACTTTCTTCTCGTATCCTGCATATGAGTGAACTACATACCAGTCACCAGGTGCAGTACGAAGGGCGCGACGGAATTCTGCATTCTCATCGCTCTCTTCTTCGACTTCTTCTTCATCTGGAACCACTGCCATGTCATTCTCATCAGCAGTTCGGACAACATCAACAGCTTGGACATCAACAACTGGAGCCTCTGATGACGCTGCGAGCGCAGCTTCGAAATCATCGACAGGGCTAACTTGAGGTGAATCTAATTCTTCGAGTGACATCAAATTCCCCCCTTACCCAAATACCCAGAAAACAATTTTTGTTAAAGCAAGGTCAAAAATTGAGACAACGGCAATAATGAAACCTACGAATACCAAAACCACTGCTGTGTAAGTTGTAAGTTGATTGCGTGTAGGCCAAACAACTTTGCGAAGTTCAGAGACTACTTGGCGATAGAAAAGGCCAATGCGACCAAAGAGCCCGAGGGCTTCTTGGTCTGTGTTGTGTGATGGATCTTTCTCATCAACCACGTTCACTACCTCTTTCCTATTTATTACTAGTTCCCAACTCTTGACAAAACTCTTCAAATAAGACTTCTTCAACTACTTGCAGGGCAGGAGGGACTTGAACCCCCAACCGCCGGTTTTGGAGACCGGAACTCTGGCCAGTTGAGCTACTGCCCTTCGAGCGTTACTTAAGTCAAGAAGACATGCGTCAGCATGACCTAATGCAAGCGCCAGAACGGGGAGTGTAGAGCGTGAAGGGGTGCTTAGTAAAACTGAGGAATGGCATACTCCGCACCATGGGAACTATGAGCGCAAAACCAAGAATTTCTCGCAGGATCGCAGCAATTGCGGAATCAGCCACATTGGCGGTTGATGGAAAGGCCAAGGCTCTCAAAGCAGCTGGCCGACCAGTAATTGGATTTGGTGCAGGTGAACCAGATTTCCCAACACCTGATTACATTGTTAAAGCCGCAGCAGATGCTGCAACTAAACCAGCGAATCATCGCTACACACCAACACCAGGACTTCCAGAACTTCGCGATGCAATCGTTGCAAAGACGCTTCGTGATTCAAATTATGTGATTACTGCGGATCAAGTACTTGTTACCAATGGTGGCAAGCAAGCGGTGTACCAATCTTTCGCTTCAATCATTGATCCAGGCGATGAAGTTATTTTGCCTTCGCCATATTGGACAACTTATCCAGAGTGCATAAAGCTCGCTGGTGGAATTTCTGTTGAAGTTTTCGCTGATGAATCACAAAATTACTTAGTTACCGTCGAACAATTAGAAGCTGCTCGTACTCCTAAAACTAAGGCGCTGCTATTTTGTTCACCATCTAACCCAACGGGTTCGGTTTATTCTGCCGAGCAAGTTAAAGCAATTGGTGAATGGGCGCTCGCACATGGCATCTGGATTATCTCAGATGAAATTTACGAACACTTACTTTATGACGGTGCTACTGCACCAAGTCTTCCAGTGCTAGTTCCTGGGATGGCCGATCAAACTATTATTATTAATGGCGTTGCAAAGACTTATGCAATGACTGGATGGCGCGTGGGCTGGATGGTTGGACCTAAGGATGTAATTAAAGCCGCTACAAATCTGCAATCACACCTCTCATCAAACGTTTCAAATATTTCACAACGTGCCGCAATCGCTGCTGTTTCTGGAGACTTAACGGCAGTACGTGAGATGGGTGTTGCTTTTGATAGAAGGCGCAAACTCATTGTTGGATTACTGAACAACATTCCTGGCGTGAACTGTCCAACTCCAACTGGCGCTTTCTATGTTTACCCTTCAGTTAAAGGCGTTCTGGGCAGAGAGATTCGTGGAAAGCGACCACAAACATCAGCCGAACTTGCAACGCTAATTTTGGATGAAGTTGAAGTTGCAGCAGTTCCAGGTGAAGCATTTGGGCCATCTGGGTACTTACGATTTTCATATGCACTCAGCGATGAAGATATAGTTGAAGGAATAGGTCGTGTTGCAAAACTGCTTGGCGAAGCTAAGTAATTTAAAGCGTTAAACCAACTAGTTGGACTTCAGTTTGCAAGGTGATGCCGAATTTAGTTCTTACTTTTTCTTGCGCGCTTCTAGCAAGCTCGATTAAATCTTTTGCTGTTGCATCCCCCGCATTTGAAAGTGCTAAAACATGCTTGAGTGAAATCTGAGCCCCAGCTAACCGATCTCCCTTAGTAACCCCAGCGTGCTCCATCAACCATGCAGCCGATGTTTTAACTCTGCCATCAGGCAGAGGCCAACGCGGCGCATCGCTTGGTAACGTATCTGCAATCGCCTTTTCCAATATTGGATTCATAAAAAATGAACCAGCGGAATGAATTCCTGACCCAACTAACATTCCTTTTGCCCCACGTAATTTCATGACTGCATCTCGAACCTTAGCAATTGCAACGCGAGTACCAATTTCAACACCAAGTTCTTTTGCAAGTTCGGCATATCCAATTGGAAGTGACTCCTCACCACGTCGAAGTTGAAAAGTTACATCCAAGATTACATAACGGCCAGATACTTCTTTAAAAATTGAGTTGCGATAAGTAAAGCCACATTCACTTGCCATAAATGTTTTGACCTCTTGCTTTTCGCGATCAAAGGTGCGGATTCTGGCAATAACTTCAGATACTTCATGGCCGTAAGCACCAATATTTTGAATTGGTGCGCCACCAACAGTTCCAGGGATTCCGCTCATTGATTCCAAATTTGCTAAACCTTTTTCAATTGTGAATGCCACAAATTCATCCCAATCAGATCCAGCGCTGACAGTTAGCGTTCCACCACTGCAGGCATCGATTTCATAGGTATTACCAGTGGTTTCAACCCGAATAACAGTTCCAGCAAAGCCACTATCGCTGATAAGAACATTAGAGCCTCCGCCCAATATCAAGAGCGGTGTTTTTGAATTATCTGCTGCGGTAACCGCTTCAATCAGTTCGGCTTCTGTTGTTACATGAATAATCTTTGTCGCAGGGCCGCCGACACCAAGTGTGGTGAAAGTTGATAAATCATTTTCGGTCATAAGAGAAGGTTACCTGCGAGGTGACAATATTTCGTTCTTACCTCGAAAGCGCTGAAGAATTCGGTCATAGTTCTTCTTCGACTGCTCGTCGCGATAAGTCGGGTCAGTGTCGTAATAGCCGTGATGCCGTTCTTGCTTTAGTGGAAGATCTAATTGCCAGAGCCGACCTTTTGATTGTCTAAGTTTTAGGCAAAATTCCATATCAGCATTCCGATAATAGATAGCACGAATATTAAATGCACCTGCTTCGATTGCATGCTCTCTGTTAAGTCCTAAGAAATAGCTGAAAAGCACATCAACTTCGCCGACACCCTTATCGTCAACACTTCGCCAATCATCTTCAATATTCACCAATCCGCCGCGCCAACCGACCGCGCTAAATTCCTTCTCGGAAAGTTTGGAGATGGTTGGGGTAATTGCATCCCCCACAAGAATTGTTGATGGATCCATCACTATTACATATGGCGAATTAGCTAACTTCATGAGCGCATTAACTCCTTCGCCCCAGCCGACGCCTTCAGTAATTTGAACGATATAGGTTCGTTCATCAATTACCGCTGCAATATCTCCAAGTTCAGGTGCACCAGATATTAGTAAATAGATTGCAACGTCATCAGCGGAATTGGCTTTTAAGGAGCTGATAGAAATAATTGCATCTTCCAGAAAACTATCGGCATAAATTAGAACTGTTACGCTAAATTCTTTGGCGCTTAATTTACGCAAGTCACCAATACGTTTATAAACCTTAA
Organism: Actinomycetales bacterium; assembly: GCA_007280395.1. GTDB lineage: Bacteria > Actinomycetota > Actinomycetes > Nanopelagicales > Nanopelagicaceae > AAA044-D11. The sequence continues at coordinate 7,063 of QYQH01000077.1, forward strand.
AAGGCGCACTCATTAGAGTTTGATTACGCCTTTTGCTACACCTAATACTTTAATCTCATTACACATCGCAAGTAATTCGATTTTGGCAAGGCCATCAGCAATCTCGCCAACTTTTCCAGAAACTATTAATAAAACATCGGTATTTGCTGGCACTACAACGGGCTTAATAAATTTTGCCGAGAATTGAATCACCTTTTCAGCTCCAGAAATATCTGAGAGGTATTTACCGGCTAGTCCCATAGTCAACATGCCGTGTGCAATAACATCAGGCAGGCCAACTGATTTTGCGAAAGCTTCATCCTGGTGAATTGGATTTTGATCGCCGCTTGCATCTGCATATTTAATTAGAAGTTCTCGATTAATCGTGAAGGTTTTCGCCGGAAATTCTTGCCCAGTAACAAGTTGGCTCATGCGCGAACTACCAGAGTTGACCAGGTTGAAACGACTAAATTCGAACCAGCATGTAAATCAGAACGAACGGTGACGATTTCATTTTCAGCAACGTTGCGAGCGCTCTCGATCGTTGAAGAACCGACTAGAACATCACCAGCAATAATCGGGCGTTTTATGTCGAAACGTTGTTCACCGTGGACTACTCGAGTCCAATCAAGGCCGCTGCCTTGTAATAAAGATTGGGATTGGTCGAGAGTGATAGAAATTGAGAAAGTAGGTGGCGCAATATCAAAGTTACTTTCGCCAAGAACTTCAGCAAATTTTTGAATTGCTTCTTTTGTAACAGTTACAGAATCGGCACTTGTAAAGGTGCGCCCGACTAGGTCGGGGTTCAACATCAGATTAGCGAGTCTCGCGGTGTGTTGTTGAAAGCTTGCAACGTGGGCAGAACTTCTTTAGTTCAAGACGGTCTGGATCGTTACGACGATTCTTCTTTGTTATGTAGTTACGTTCCTTGCACTCTACGCAGGCCATAGTGATCTTTGGGCGTACATCCGCGCTCTTACTTGCCATTGTGGTGCTCCTTCAATTGCGGTTCAATTAAGAGCGCTAGGTTACTTCAACCTGCGCCTTTTACGAAAATCACTGGTAGCGGAAGCCGGATTTGAACCGGCGACACAACGATTATGAGCCGTTTGCTCTACCAAGCTGAGCTATCCCGCCAAGGATTGAACTGGAAATACTTATTTATCGTGAAATAAGTTTAACCGAGCCCCCCAACGGAATCGAACCGTTGACCTCTTCCTTACCATGGAAACGCTCTACCGACTGAGCTAGGGGGGCATTTGAAGTAGAGGCTGAGCCTACAACTACTCTTGAAATGGGAGAAATTTCGGCTTAAAAGTATTTACGGAAACGGCGTTTAAGCCAGATAAATGGCTTCGCAATTCGTGAACCAAATCTTGCGCCTTGTTCGATTGGCGAGACTTTTAAAACTTGATTCATAGCTGGTTCGCCAGGAGTTAACACATCGTGCAGCGCCGGCGAAGATTCATCCAACGAATCAGCGATTATTCCAATATTTGAAACTAAAGAAATACCACGGACAAGTTGCTCTTGATCAACTTCATTTGAAGCATTCATTAAGGAGTCAGCAAGTGCAGCCCCTGCAATTCTTGCATCTTGCGTGGCAGATCGTGAATCTGCTATTCCTTGAGCGGTTTTTATTTGCTCCGCCTTTGAACTAACTGCATAACTTGCAGCAGAGAGCGCTTGTGCAATATCGCGTTTTGTCTCTTCCGCAATTCCACCTTTAACTGCAGAGTCAAAGAGTGTCCGGGCAATTGTTCGAACCTGAACAACTGTGTGTTCAACTGCAACGCCTCTTACATAAAGCTCTTCGGCCTCATCAACTTCGGCAGTTGGAAACCATTTCGCATGACCCCGAGCTTCAAGTGCTTGGGCTCGGACTCCCGGAATTTCTTCAACAAGCAAACGGGCTTTTGCTAACCAATGTCCCGCTTCTTCTTGATCATAACCAGCTGCAACACCTTCGGACATATCTCCCAATAATTTTGCGCATTTATTTGCAAGCGAACTTATCTTGTCTACAGTGCGAGCGGCCGGTGTTTTGCTATTTGAAAAATACGAGAAAACAATCGCAACTGCGGCGCCAATAAGAGTTGAGGAAAGTCTAGAGAAAGCGGTGCTCTCACTTAGGCCCGGACCTATAACGATTAGTGCAGTAACAGGAACGTTTACCGAAGCAACTTCTCCTAGGTGAAGTGCGCGAGCAACCACAGAACAAAAGAAAACCGTTAGCGCTACTGAGACAATCCCAAAATTGAAGAGTGAAACACAAGCAAGTGCAACACCAGCACCGATTGCGGTTCCGACTATTTGGCCAAAACCTTCCCGAACAGATTTGTATAGAGAAATTCGGATGCTCAAGGCGCAGATAATCGCAGCTACGACGCCACCATCTTTAACTAATAAGTCGCCTACCTGCCATGCGACACCAGATGCAATTGCCGAAACCAAAATAAGACGCACCCAAGTTCGGCGATCTGTAAAGAGTTTATAAACTCGCTTCAGTAATTTGCGCACGAGGCAATTCTATCTATCTCTATATGTGGCAAGCCCAGTGAAGATTGCGTAATATGGAGTCATGTCTAGTGAAATCAGCTCAAATATGAAGTATCCCGTGCAGATCGATGATGCCAAACTGGCTTCTGAAATTGACCAGACCTCTTTTGAAGTTCTACGCCGCGGTGCGACAGAGCGCCCATTCACAGGTGAATACACGGACTCCGACAAAGTTGGAAGTTACCGTTGCAAGGCATGCAACAGTGAGCTATTTAAAAGTGAAACCAAGTTTCATTCCGGATGTGGTTGGCCCTCTTTCTATGCACCAACTACCGATGACGCCGTTGAGTTAATCGAAGATCACTCACTTGGAATGCGAGTGCGAACTGAAGTTCGTTGTGCAAATTGTGGATCGCATTTAGGACACGTCTTTGAAGGTGAAGGTTATGAAGTACCAACTGATCAAAGGTGGTGCATTAATTCGGTCTCGTTAATTCTTGAAGAGAAATGAATGGCTCGCAGCAATTGTTGCGAGCCATTAAATAGGTTAACTAAAAGCTTAGAATTGAATTCCGCGAGTCAGTGCGCCATCTACCACTAAGTTAGTTCCGGAAATACGTGATGCTCGTGGGCTAGACAACATAGTTACTGCATATGCTTGCTCTTGAGGAGTTCCCATTCTTCCAGTTGGATTTAAGCCCATCGCAAATTTAAAGAGATCTGGGTTTCCTCCTTCAATATTCTCCCAAACTCCGCCAGGGAAATAAGTGTTTCCTGGCGAGACTGTGTTGGCACGAATATTCTTTGCTGCTAGCGAAAATGAAAGGTGTTTTGTGTAAGCGATAATTGCTGCCTTAGCAGTTCCATAAGGTCCACCAGCAAAGTCAGCTTCGCGCCCCGAAACACTTGAAATATTTGTAATCGATGCGTTCTTACTCTTCTCTAAGTATGGAATTGCAGCGGTACAAGTTCGCACGGTATGCATAACATCTACATTTAGCGATGATTGCCAATTTTCTTCGCTCTCTGGAATTGCAAGTGCGCTTACATTACAGACAACAATATCTAGACCACCTAAAGATTTTGCAGAATCATTTACCCATTTTATTAATTGAGCTTCATTTCCAACATCAACTGAAGTTCCTATGGCTTTTGCGCCACTCTTACTGAGATCTGATTCAGCTTTTTTCACGTCATCTGCATTTCGGGCACAAAATGAAACATTTACGCCTTCACTTAGGAGCGCTTCAACAATTGCTCGGCCAATTCCTTTGGTGCCGCCTGTAACAATGGCGTTCATACCCTTCATCTGTAGATCCATTTTGATCCTTTCGTAGTCGCGGGTTTAAAGCTTTAGCTCTTTTGCTCTCTCTTTTAGACTTGCATGCATACCTTTGAAAGCACTTACATTAGGTAGCAATTCTTTAGCAGCCTTTATAACTACGCTGTAATTTGCATCAACAACATTTGCAATTGGCACTTTTGTAATTTGCGAAAGTAATTGATACGAGTCCATCTGGTGAAGGCCGTATAGCTCTTGGAACCAACGGATTAACTCAACTTGCCCAATTCTCCAAGAATCTTCCATAGGTCTGGAAGAACCGACAGTCATATAAAAATTATCGTTCTCAATGCGGGGCCAGGCAGGGGCGGCACCTTTAATTAAATCCACAATAATTATTGAATCCATTGCGCCTTCAACAGCAGTGCCGCAGGCCTCGCCTTCACCTTGGCGATAATGTCCATCGCCAATTGAAAATAGCGCTCCATCAACATTCACGCCGAGATAAACCGTCGCGCCTTTTCGAACTTCAGGCGAATCCATATTTCCGCCAAAACGTTCCGGAACTAGAGAAGAACGAACTTCACCACCTGCTGGTGCAACACCAATAGTTCCAAACATACATTCAATTGGAAGTTCAACCGAAAAGCCACCAAAACGAGATTGAAAACCAACGGTGTTCTTCGTGGTATTTACCTCATAAATCCAAGTTGTATCAGGAAGTGCATCTTGCAACATCGAAGTTCTATCTGTTGATGTTAAGCCACCGAAAAAAGGAATTGTGCTTGATGCGCCATGTCCGCGTGCGGGTTTCATATCTACAATATGAATTGCCAAGGCATCGCCAGGTTGTGCGCCCTCTACATAAAAAGGACCAGTCTGTGGATTTACAAATCGCAAATCAACTTTTTCACTTGATAGATCGGTAATTTTATTTATAGTGTTATTAAATGCATCTTCTGACCATAACTTAAGTGCTGTGCCAGGTTCAATTCGCATGACTGGTGCCGCACCACCGAATGTGTAATTCAGTTGATCTCTAGTTGGCTTAAATTCAATAAGTTCCATCTTTATATCCTATGTTCTCTTTTTCCGAAGAGCAATGAGGTATGAAAAAATATAAGTTTGCCCTGCTTCAACCACGGTCGAAGCAGGGCAAATTTTCTTAGATGCTTATGAGCGGAAAGGTGACCCTACTTGCCACTTACTATTTCCATGTGTCTCATTTATCAAGAAAGCAAAAGCTAAATAGATTGCTAGTGCTCCAGTAAGAATTCCTTCGTAGCCACCAAATTTAGATAGTGATGCATTGTCAGTGATTGCACCTATACCGAGTGAGCCAAGAAGAACAATTGTCATAAGAAGAATAATTGTGAGAACTTTAGGAGCAACTGTTGAAGCCATTGCGAGTCCTGCAGTAAATATTGCCCAGAGGAGTAAGTAGTAACCAACATCTTTACTTCCAACTGTCCACCAACCGTGGGCGCCACCGATATTCATGAATGCAAATGAAAGCCAGAGAAATGCATATCCACCGAAGGCGGTTGTTCCGAAAGTATCGCCCTTTGAATAAAGCATTACACAGACCATTGCTTGCGCGATTCCGCCAAAAAAGATTGCCATTGAGAAAACCATTCCACCAGCCGCATAGGTACCAGTATTTGCGAAGCTGAGTAACACGGTAGACATGCCATAACCAAGTAAGCCAAGGGGAATAGGATTTGCCTTGTTCATTGATTATTACCTTTCCATTGGATCAAGGCGCCAGTTGCACCTCAATGTTGATATTTAGGATATGCCTATCGCAACACAATTGACACGGATACCCGTCAGTAGTATTTAATTTCCTTTGGTCTTGCCACGCTCAAATCCATAATAAAGGTCTTATTTAGGGATGCGTAACCCTTGCATTCCACCATCAACGTTTAACGATGTTCCAGTTGTAGATCCTTGTAGCGGACTCGCTAGATAACAGATTGCACTAGCAACTTCCTCTGATGAAACGAGACGACCAAGTGGTTGACGCGCTTCCAGTGCCTTTCTCTCGGCAACAGGGTCTGCTGCTTGTGCAAGTAAACGTTGCACCCAAGGTGTATCAGCGGTTCCTGGATTAACACAGTTAACGCGTACGCCATCAACAATATGGTCGTTAGCCATTGCGAGTGTTAGCGAAAGAACAGCGCCTTTAGATGCGCTGTAAACCGCACGCTTTGGAATTCCGGCTGTTGCAGCAACAGAGCAAGTGTTAACAATTGCTGCGGACTTACTACTGCGCAGCAGCGGAAGCGCTGATTTTGCAGTACGAACGATTCCGAGAACATTCACATTCATAACTTTTAGCCACTCTTCAGATGGATTGGCTTCGATAGTTCCTACTGCGCTGATTGCGGCGTTATTAATAAGTATGTCTAACTTAGTAATTCCTTCAAATGCTTTAGCGACTGATGCATCATCGCCGAGATCGCACTGAATCCAAGTTGCAATGCCTGACATTCCGCCTTCGACTAGATCAAGTCCGTATACCATTGCGCCGCGCTCTTTAAGAATCTTTGCCGTTGCGAGTCCGATTCCTGAGCCTGCTCCGGTTACTACTGCAGTTAATCCTGCGAATTCTGTACTCATACGGTTATCCATTCTTTTCCGGTTGGGAATGTGAAATCTGAAATTGTCTGGGCAAACATTTCGCCACCAGCACCTGGATTTAGTGGTGGCATGTAGTGCGCGTTCTTAATTATTGTTGGCACTACAAAGTGTTCGTGTAGGTGATCAACAAACTCAACGACTCGATCTGGGTGGTGGCCAGTAACTGCGACCGCATCAAACATTGCAAGGTGTTGAACTAATTCGCATAAGCCAACTCCACCTGCATGTGGACAGACTGGGACTCCAAATTTTGCAGCCATCAAAATGTTTGCCAAGTTCTCGTTGATACCTGCAACACGAGTTGCATCTATCTGCATAAATGAAAATGATTTAGCTTGCAACATCTGCTTGAAGATAATGCGATTCATACCATGTTCGCCGGTTGCAACGCGCACTGGGGCAATTGCCTTTGCAATTGCAGCGTGGCCTAGAACATCATCTGGATTTGTAGGTTCTTCAACCCAGTGCAGATTTACATCACCGATTCCCTTGATCCATTCAATAGCTTGGTTTACATCCCAAACCTGGTTGGCATCAATTGCAATTTTGATATCTGGGCCTACTGCCTCGCGAGCAAGGCGCAATCTACGCTTGTCATCTTCAAGGCTTCCACCACACTTTAATTTAATTAATTTGTATCCAGAAGCAACTGCTTCTTTAGCAAGGCGAACCATTTTCTCGTCGGTATATCCGAGCCAACCAGGAGTTGTTGTGTAAGCAGGAAGTCCAACTTCTAATAATTTTGCTTCATTCGCGGCACGATTTGGTTCTGCCCTGCGCAAAATTTCTAACGCCTCATCAGGAGTCAGCGCATCGGTGATGTAACGGAAATCAATAAGTTCGACAATCTCTTCTGGTGACATATCTGAAAGAAATTTCCAAAGTGGCTTCTTCGCATCTTTTGTTACAAGATCCCAGACTGCAGTTACAACGGCGCCGGCGGCCATTTGAGTTACGCCTTTTTCTGGTCCAAGCCAGCGAATTTGAGAATCTCTAACTAAACTCTTTGCGAATTCGCCCATGCTCTTTGCTAAGTCAGCGATATCGCGGCCAACAGCATATGGAGCTAATAATTCAATTGCATCGCACTGTAAATCATTTCCGCGACCACAAGTAAAAACAAAGCCATGACCTTCAAGGCTTGGGTCATCTGTTTCTAGAATTACTAGTGCCGCTGAATAATCTGGTTCCTTATTCATTGCATCAGAACCATCAAGGCCACGTGATGTAGGAAATCTGACATCTACGGTTTTAAAACCGGTGATCTTAGGCATGCGATTCCTTTGCAATTTTTGGAGGTGAGCTCTTCGCTTATTAGCAAAAATCCTATACGATAAATTTCATGCCGCGTCATAGCCAGAAAGTTAGGATGAAACGCGTTCCCGTCGAAATTACCCGATTAAGTCTTGGAACTGCTCCGCTTGCTGGGCTATTTAAGACTGTAGATATTTCCGAGAGTGACCTTCTTATTAAGACCGCACTTGCGCAAGGAATAAATTACTTTGATACCGCTCCACTATATGGACATGGCCTTTCTGAAGAACGACTTGGTCGGATTCTAAGTTCTGTTACACAGCCATTTATTTTGGAGACCAAAGTTGGAAGAGTTTTGAATCGAGTTGAAAAAGCAGATCCAGTCCCCTGGTTTCCAGATGCCGATCCACATATTCAACCAGTCTTCGATTATTCACCGGAAGGTATCAAGCGCTCATTTAACGAGAGTTTAGAGCGTTTAGGTGTTGACCATATTGATATTGCTTTGATGCATGATGCGCAAGCCCATATTCCAGAAGCAATTAACAACGCTTATCCGGTTTTGGCAGATTTCAAACGCCAAGGAATTATAAAAGCAATTGGAATTGGTATTAATTTCTGCGACGCTGCAATAAAAATTATGAAGGAAGTTGATCTAGATCTTGCACTTATTGCCGGTCGCTACACCTTGCTTGATCAGAGCGCACAAAATGAATTACTTCCATATGCGTTAGAACGAAAGGTAGACATCACTATTGGTGGCGTCTTTAACTCTGGCGTATTAGCAGATCCAAAACCAGGCGCAACTTTTGAATATCTACCAGCATCAGATGAAATTATTAAGCGCGCGCAAAATATCGGCGCCTTTTTAAACGACCGTGGGATTCCACTAACAGCTGCTGCTCTCCAGTTTCCACTTCGCCACCCAGCAGTCACATCAGTTCTTACCGGATCTCGTAATAGTAAGGAGCTACTTTCAAATATCGCTGATTTTGATTTAGAACTTCCAGCAGATATTTGGACTCAACTAGAAGATGCAAATCTAATCGAAAGGATCTCATAATGAAATTTTCAATACTAAAAACCACCTCTAATGACTACCAATTTGCAGTCACCACGAGCGTTGGTCATAACTTAGTTCCAAAGATTTCAACGTTGACCCAGGCAATGCATTTAACCCTTGCTGAATTGAAATCTGCAGTCTCAAATACTTCGGATTTTGTTACCGGTGAATTAGCTGCGCCAATTTCGCCGGAAATTGAATTGTGGGGCGCCGGTGTCACTTATCTTCGCTCACGTGATGCTCGCAAGGAAGAGTCTGGCGTTCCTGATGTTTATCAGAGAGTTTATGAGGCCGACCGCCCTGAATTGTTTTTCAAGTCAAGCGCGGTTCGTGCACGTGGAACAAACGCTCCGGTTGGAATCCGTTTCGATTCAGCTGCATCAGTTCCAGAACCAGAAGTAGCAATATATATAAATAAGCATCGCGAAATAATTGGTTATGCAATTTGCAATGACATGACCGCCCGGACAATTGAGGGTGAAAATCCGCTTTATCTCTCGCAAGCGAAGATTTATATCGGTTCGACCGCAATTGGTCCTGATATAACTCCATCCTGGCTGGCGCCTAGTGCGGCAGAAATGACAATTAAAGCGAAGATAATTCGGGGTACCAAAATTGCTTGGGAGGCGCAAACATCACTTGGTTCGTTAAATCGGACCTTAGAAGATTTGATTACCTATCTATTTAGATGCCAGGACTTCCCGCACGGTGTAATTCTTTCAACCGGTACCGGAATAGTCCCACCGCTCGATATTTCCTTAGAGGCAGACGATGTAGTTGAAATAGATGTTGCTGGCATTGGTAAATTAATCAATACCGTTGAAGTAATTCAGGAGAGGCGTTAATTAATGAGCAAGATTGTGGCGTGGACCCAATGGTCAGATTTGTCCGTTCCTGATGGCGTCACTTTGTGCTCCCCGAAAGATTTCCCACTAGATACCTCGGATCTTTCGTTGATTAATTTTTATGTACCTTCTTATATGGGAGGCGCGGCAGCCCTTTCATATGCAGCAAAAATGCCAAACTTAAAAACGCTACAAATGCCAAATGCAGGCTATGACGATGCTCTTGCCTTTGTTCGACCTGGTCTAACTCTCTGCAACGCCAGCGGAGTTCATGATGCCTCAACTGCTGAACTTGCTGTTGGCCTTGCCCTTGCTTCACGTCGTGGTTTTCCCGAATTTATTCGCGATCAAATTGCTGGCAAGTGGGATCACCGACGATTTACCTCGCTTTCAGATAGCAAAATTGGGGTAATTGGCTTTGGTTCAATCGGCAAGCAGGTAGTTAAGAATTTATCTGGTTTTGATGTTTCAGTTACAAGTTTCTCAAAGTCTGGGCGTGATGGCTCAATAAAGATTGATGAGTTAGATAAGCACCTACCAAGCCTTGATATCGTAATTTTAATTCTGCCACTCACTGATGAATCCCGACATATGTTTAATAAAGAGCGTCTAGCAAAGATGAAGGATGGCGCTTTAATAATAAATGTTGCACGTGGACCGATTATTGAAACCGAAGCCCTAATTGCTGAACTTAATTCCGGACGATTGTATGCAGCGCTCGACGTAACCGATCCAGAACCGCTTCCTGCCGGCCATCCTTTGTGGCACGCTAAGAATTTATTGCTTGTTCCACACGTTGGTGGAAACTCAACCGCATTTGAACCTCGTGGCCGCAAACTTGTCGAATCGCAATTAGCGCTCTTGGCCCAGGGCAAAGCGTTAAATAATATTGTCGCCCAGGGTTGATCATGAGAATTGATTCACACCACCATATCTGGGATTTATCTGTTCGTGACCAAAGTTGGATTACGGGTGAAGCAATGCAACCGATTCGCCGTAATTTTTCAATGGGCGATCTTCGTGAAGCAATAGCTGGCCATGGAATTGATAAGACGGTTTTAGTTCAGACAGTTACTGATTATGCCGAGACCCCAGAACTTTTGGCACTTGCCGAGAGTGATTCACTTATCGCCGGAGTTGTTGGTTGGTTAAAGATTGATGAACCTGATGCGATTGAACACTTGCGTGGGTATTTAGATTTACCAGGAGCGAAGTACCTAAAAAGTATTCGCGATGTTGCACAAGACCACCCTGATTCAAATTACTTAGGCAAAGCAGAAACTATCGCGAATGTTCGCAAACTTAGCGAATTCGGAGTTGCTTATGATTTATTAAGTAAGACTCCAGAGCTTGCTGGAGCAGTTGCACTTGTAAAAGCCTGTCCTGATGTGCAATTTATAATGGATCATATTTCTAAGCCATACATAGCTAAAGGAACAATGGAGCCTTGGAAATCTTTAATGACAGAACTTGCTTCATTCCCGAATGTCGTCTGTAAAATTTCTGGATTAGTAACAGAAGCAAATTGGCATGAGTGGAAAGTTCAAGATTTCAAACCATATACCGATCATTTGTTAGAAATATTTACACCGCAAAGATTAATGTTTGGATCAGATTGGCCAGTTGCAACTTTAGGTGGCACGTATGGTCAAGTCATCAATTTGGCGGAACAATTAACCCTTGAACTGAGTCCAAGTGAGGGTGATTATTTCTGGAGCAAAACGGCAATCCACGCCTATAGCCTCACCCTTTAGCAGGCCCGCTAATAACGATTTGATAACAATGCAGGAATCGAGCCTGTATTTACTCTCCAGACATAGACGCCAAACCCCATTGTTTTATAGTGTTGTGCCACAGCGATTCCGCTGCTTTCGAAAGGAAACAAATGAAGAAAGTTCTAACTATTGTTGCCGTTGCTTCAGCAATGGCACTCGTTGTTGGTTCTGGTTCAGCTGTTAACGCTGCTGACAAAGAACTCAACATCCAAATGGTTTCAAAAGGCTTCCAGCACCAATTCTGGCAAGCAGTTCGCACAGGATCTGAGCAAGCTGGTAAGGCACTTAACGCAAAGATTACTTTCGTTGGTCCAGAATCAGAAACAATGGTTGATAAGCAACTTGAACAGCTACAAGCTGCAATCGATTCAAAGCCAGATGCAATTGGTTACGCATCACTAGATCCAAAGGCACCTCTTGCACTTCTTAAGAAGGCAAAGACTGCAGGCATCCCTGTTTACATGTTCGATGCTGCTGCTGGAGATCCAAAGGATGCAACACAGAACGAAGCATCACTAGGTGCAACTTCTGATATTGCTATGGGTATTGCACGTACTGATGGTGTTGCTGCTTCTGCACTAGCTGCAGACAAGATGGCTGCTCTAATCGGTGGCAAGGGCAAAGTATTCGTAATTAGCCACAGCCAAGTAAACGCAACAGGTATTCAACGTCGTGATGGTTTTGTTAACCAGATGAAGAAGAAGTACCCAAAGATCACTGTACTTCCTGTTCAATACGCTGACGGAGATCACTTGAAGTCTGCAGATACCGTGAAGGCAGTTATTGCTGCTAACAAGGATCTAAAGGGTGTATTCGCAACTAACGAAGGTGGCGCAATTGGTGCAGTTGATGCATTCAAGGAGCTAAAGCTCACAAAGGGCAAGATTAAGCTAATTGGTTTCGACTCAGGCGCTGCTCAAATCAACGCTATTAAGTCAGGACTAATGAACGGTGCGATCACACAAGATCCAATCGGTATCGGTTACAAGACCGTTGCTGCATTGGTCGGTAAAGTTCGCAACGGCACAGCGCCAAAGAACTTCATTGACACAGGCTTCTACTACTACAACTCAAAGAACCTAACCGATCCAAAAATCGCAGCAGTTCTTTACCAGTAATAGCTGAATAACCGTTAATGATTGGCGGTCAGGTGAGTGAAAACTTACTTGACCGCCAATTCTTTTTTCTTCTTTTTTCTTCTTTCTTCAAAGTAAACTAAGACCATGACTTCATTCGCAGTCCCACCCATTAATCCTCATCAAATTTTCCTTGATGCTAACGCTGGTTCTTTAACACCATCCGGACCAACTCTTATTCGCAGACTCTCAGATCTCGCCGGGTGCTTTGAAAATAATGAAATATTTGAATCTGAAGTAAGTTCAACTAACCCAATTGTTTATCAAGTTATCTCATCAACGGTCCCTGAATTACCCAGAGAGCTACCACAATCAATTACTACAATATTTCCTGGTAACTGTGGTGGCGAGCTTTATATGACCAAGGGACATCAACATCCTGATCCACAAGGCGAAATTTATTTTGGACTTGAAGGCATCGGTGGAATAATTATGTTTGATGGCAAAGAGAAGAAATATGTAGAAATAACACCAGGAAAAATCGGATATATCCCGCCCGGATGGGCACATCGCTCTGTTAATTCTGGAGGCGAGGCTTACAAGTTTTTAGCGGTTTACCCCGGTTCTGCCGGCCACGATTATGGTTGGGTTTTAGAAAATGGCATGGGGTTGAGAGCGTTTTCTGATGGCGGAAAACTAGTATTGAAAGATTTCATAATCTAATGATTATCGCCCATGATCTCGGTACTACTGGGAACAAAGCATCACTACACGATGATGATGGGAAAATAATTGCTCACTGCACTATAAGTTATCCCGCTCATTTCGCAGCAGGAGGAATAGCCGAACAAGATCCCCTTGATTGGTGGAACGCAATCGGTGATGCAACAAAGAAGTTATTGACTGATAACAGCATCAGCTCAAATCAGGTTTCTGGTGTGGGCATTTCTGGTCAGATGATGGGCGCAGTTCTCTTAGATTCTGAACATAAACCAGTACGTCCTGCTCTTATCTGGGCAGATTTTCGAAGCACTCCACAAACAAAAGAGCTTGTTGATGCAATAGGAATGGAAAGCGCCTATAACGAATTAGGTCATCAGTTAAATCCAACTTATTCGATCACTAAGGCGATGTGGGTTCGAGATAACGAACCAGAGAATTGGGCGAAAGTTCGGCATATCTGCCTGGCAAAAGATTATGTGAATTACCGATTAACGGGGCGTCTTGCGACAGATCCATCCGACGCCTCAAGTACAAATGCATATGACCAAGTAAATGGTCACTGGTCTGAAAGAGTATTGAAGGCGGCACGTATTGATCCCGCACTTATGCCAGAGATTCTTGCCTCAACAGCAATACTCGGTGAAATAACAGCTGAAGCAAGCAGCCACACTGGTTTAAAAATTGGAACTCCAGTTGTAGTTGGTGGCGGTGATGGCCCGCTCGCTGCCGTTGGCGCTGGAATTATTTCTGCGCAAGATGGCGCATATGTTTGTATGGGATCCTCTTCATGGGTTTCAGTTTCAAGTACAAAACCACTACATGATCCCAAGATGCGATCAATGACTTTCAATCACGTAGTTCCTGGCCACTTTGTTCCAACTGCAACAATGCAAGCTGGTGGCGCTAGTTTGCAATGGATTACTGAAACTCTCATTCCAGAAAACAATCCTGATAGATATCGAATGCTCCTGGATGAGGCTAAGAACCGGTCTGCATCATCTGATAGTTTATATTTCTTGCCACACATCATGGGTGAACGCTCACCATATTGGAATCCAAATGCATCTGGCGCTTTTATCGGTTTAGGCAAACACCATAACCGTGGCGATATGGTGCGCGCTGTACTTGAAGGTGTTGCTTTTAACTTACTTACTTGCATCAACGCTTTCTCTGAAAATGGAATCGGGGTGAAGAGCGTAGATGTAATTGGTGGTGGCGCTGGAAGTGCACTCTGGCTACAAATTTTTGCTGATGTTTGGGGTATTCCAGTTCAATCTCGCTCTATTGTCGAGGAAGCGAATTCACTTGGTGCAGCAGTAACAACTCTTGTTGGACTCGGAAAGGCTGATTTCAATATTGTTAAATCACTATCAACAATTACCTCAAAATACACTCCGGATACAGGTGCGCATAAGAATTATCTGGCCGGCCATGAGATCTTCCTAAAAGGATATTTGGGTCTTGAAACCTGGAATTCAAATCGGTTTATCAAATGAAAAAGATCTTAATTACGTCTAGATCTTTTTCTAGTGGCAGCCTTGATTTGTTGGAACAATTAAAAGCAGCAGGCTTTGAGCCAAAGTTTGCTGATTCTAAACATGACTTAACTGAGTTGGCGAAAGAACTTCCTAGTGCAATCGCATGGATTGCCGGAACATCAGAGATATCTGCGGATGTCATGGACCTTGCTCCAAATCTAAAGATTATTGCGCGCTATGGAGTTGGATTTGAATCAGTTGATTTATCTGCAGCAAGAGAGCGTGGCATTGTTGTTACAAATACCCCAGGAGCTAACTCGTTAGCCGTCGCTGAGCTCACCATAGGACTGGCGATTAATGCGTTGCGAGCGATCTCGACATCCGCAAAACAAGTTCGTGATGCTAATTGGTCTGTAGTACGTGGAAAACAATTAGAAGGCTCAGTAGTTGGAATTATAGGTTTTGGCCGAATTGGCCGAATCTTGGCGGCAAAATTTAAAGCCTTAGGTTGTGATGTTTGGATTAGTGATCCGTTTGTTAATTTAAAGGAGATCACGGAAGCTGGTTTTATTTCGAAAACAGTCTCAGAAATTTCAACTGGAGCTGGAATAGTTTCACTAAATGCACCGGGTGATGGTGCAATTGTTGATAAGTCCTGGGTCACAAATGCCGCTTCTGGCCAAGTAATAATTAATAGCGCGCGAGCAGAGCTAGTTGACGAGAGTGCAATTGCTGACGGTCTTAGAAGTGAGAAGCTGTTTGCATATGCTGCAGATACCTTGAAGGGCGAGAAAAATTCTGCAACCTCTCCCCTAATGGCAGATGACATCTCTTCAAAGGTCACAATCACTGCACACCTCGGAGCCCAGACCGTAGAAGCTGTTGATTTGATGGGCTCTATGGCGACTGCAAATGTTTTGGCCATTCTTTCTGGCAAACCTGCAATCAACTTGGTTAGTTAAATGTCAAACAATAAGAAACGAGTGATGCGATTTATTGGAGTTTCAACCGCAAGCTCTTCCATAAATAAGGTCTTCCCAAAATGGTCAGAGTTATTAGATCTAAATGCTGAATTAAAGGGCTTAGATATTCCAATAGGTGCAACCTCTGATAGATATCGTGATTCGATTAATGAGATGCGTAATGATCCAAATTGTGTTGGTGCACTTGTAACCACGCATAAGATTGCGGTATTCGATAACGCTAAAGATTTATTTTCGAAGTTTGATCAATTTGCATCGGCCTGCGGCGAAGTCTCTTGCGTAAAGATTGTTGAAGGAAGCGCTGAAGGGGCAGCCAAGGATCCAATTACAGCGGGCTTGGCAATTGAAGAGTTTCTTCCTCGTGGATATTTCAAGAATGGCGCCGATGTCTTGATATTTGGCGACGGTGGGGCTGCTACGGCAATCGCTTGGTATTTAACCGGACTTGCGGATCCACCGCGAGAAATTAATTTTTTTGGGATTGATTCAAATCGGCTAGATCACCTAAAAGAAGTTGTCACCTCTCGCCCAGGAAGTGATTTAGTTTCAACTTATATTTCGAGTGCAGAACAGATCACACTTGTGCTTAATAACTTAAGCCCTGGATCCTTAATAATTAACGCGACAGGAATGGGAAAAGATATTCCAGGTTCGCCAATGCCCAATGGAGTTAAGTTTCCAAAGGGAAGCGTTATTTGGGAGCTAAATTATCGTGGCTCTCTTGAGTTCTTAAAGCAAGCCCAGAGTGAAGCTCTTGCTTCAGGATTAAAGGTTCATGACGGCTGGCGCTACTTCATACATGGGTGGAGCAGTGTGGTGGCCGAAGTATTTGATATCAATTTAACACCAGAACTTATGGTCAAATTAACTGATGCTGCTGAAATCGCTAAGTGATGATTATCAGAACTATCTCCGGTGATATAGCCCCAGAAAAACTAGGTAGAACTAATTATCACGAGCATGCATTTCAGATTAGCCCGTTATTAAGCGGTGATGAGCTAGATAGCGCGGAGAAGAGTTCCAGGGAATTCTCAAGGTTAGCGAAATCAGGTTTTGATTCATATGTAGATGCAACCCCAATCGGCCTTGGTCGCCGGCCACAACAAATTCTTGATCTCTCTAAGATAAGTGGCCTACAAATTGTGCACGCAACCGGAGTACATAAGGAAGCGCATTATTCCCATACTCATCCTGTGACTTCACTTTCAGTAGCTGATTTAATTGAATTGTTTAGCTACGAACTCCTCACGGGAGTTCTTAAGAATGATTCTTCAATGGAAATTTCTGCCGCAAACACCTCCGAAATTAAAGCTGGCTTTATAAAGTTTGGAATTTCTAACGAACCCTTATCTCCATTCGAAAAACGTGCACTTGAAGCTGCAGCGACTGTTTCTGGGCAAACTGGTGTTGCAATAATGATTCATACCGATGCGGCAAGTGAAATCTTTACCGTATTAGATTCTCTAGAATCGTTCGGCGCAAATCTCAATCGAGTAGTAGTGGCACATATCGATCGCCGTCCTGATCCCAAATTCCATGCCACGATTGCAAGCCGAGGTGTTTTTCTGGGCTATGACGGAGCAGGACGTTCTCAATACTTTCCAGATGAAATATTAGTCGAATTATTTTCAAATATGGTTGAACTCGGGTTCGCTTCACAAATTTTACTCGGCGCCGATGTCGCAAGAAGTTCGAGATACATTGAATATGGTGGTGGACCAGGGTTGGAATATCTCGGAAATTCATTTCTGCCAAAGCTTAGAATTCGCACGAGTGAGGAAATAGTCCATAAAGTATTGACTACAAACCCAGCAAATTGGCTAGCCTTTAACCCATAAGCAACCACGATAAGGAGCTCCACAAATGAGTAAAAAAGTTAAGATGATTGCGCTCTTGAAAGTGACACCCGGTATGACGCGTGACGAATTTATAAAGCGCTGGGTTGATGAGCATGCACCATTTACTCTCAAATTCCCAAACCTAAAAGGATATTTAATCAATATTCCAATCGAGGAATACCAACAAATTGAAGGTGCACTCCCATACGATGGAACTGCTGAACTTTTCTGGGACTCAATTGAAGATGCAAAGGCAGACTTCGCTACAGCCGCTTCAGCCGCAGCAGGCGCAGATGCCGATGAATTCTCCTTCGTAAGAGAACATATCTTTGTTGAAGAGTTCGTAGCAAAGCCTCGTTCCTAAAAATGCCTAAAAATAACTCGGGCAAGATCACCGTTGTCGGTGCAAATATGATCGACTTAATTGCATATGTTCCGCGCTTTTTAAGCGTTGGCGAAACTCTGCATGGTTCGGAATTTGTTATGGGTTATGGGGGCAAAGGCGCAAATCAAGCTGTTATGGCAGCAAAACTTGGAAGTAAAGTTGTAATGGTTACCAAAGTTGGCGAAGATGTTTTTGGTGGCGGTACTAAAGAAAACATGGCCAAATATGGAATAGATACAACGCATGTGCTCTCCACGGGGGCAGCATTCTCGGGCGTAGCACCGATCACAGTTACACCAGAAGGCCAAAATCAGATAGTTATTGTCAGTGGTGCAAATAACTTACTGACTAACGCCGAAATTGATGCAGCTAGATCTGATATCGCAGAATCTGCATATTTAGTATGTCAGTTAGAAATTGATTTAAAGTTAACGCTAAAAGCGTTACAAGTTGCGAAAGAAGTTGGGACCCCAACAATACTTAATCCAGCACCAGCTGTTGAGTCTCTGCCTGCCGAGATATATGCACTTACAGATATCTTCTGTCCAAATGAAACTGAAACTCAAATTCTTACTGGAATGAAGATTGACTCGGTTTCAAGTGCAGAACTTGCAGCTAAAGAACTTCTGTCGCGAGGTGTTAAAACGGTACTCATAACACTTGGTGAAAATGGTTGTTTAATAGTTGATGCAACAAGTTCCATTCATATTCCGGCAGATAAAGTTAAAGTTGTTGATACAACAGGTGCCGGAGATTCTTTTGTTGGTGCCCTTGCTCATTTTCTAGCACTTGGGTTCTCACTAAAAGATTCTGCGACAAGAGCAGTGAAGGTCGCATCAATAAGCGTCGGGGCAAAAGGAACTCAAACTAGTTTTCCTGATAGAAAAGATATTCCGGCAGACATTTTAGAAAGTTAGATAACAATTAATTATAGGCGCCCGAATTCTGACCATATCCGCCCATTTAACGGGTGAGTTTTTAACCAACTTGTTGAGACCAGGGCGTTGCTGGACTAATATCAGGGTTAGATTTTAAGAAATTGAACCAATATCTCCAGGAGGACTTATTAATGTCTAACGAACAACTTCTCTTAGTCGAGGGTGTCAGCAAAGGATTCCCTGGAGTCCAAGCCCTACAAAAAGTTCGTTTTGATTTAAGTGCTGGTGAAGTTCATGCTCTCGTCGGTGAAAACGGTGCGGGTAAATCTACGTTGATGAAAGTTCTCTCTGGTATCTATAAAAAAGACTCTGGGACTATTAAGTTCAAAGGTCAGCATGTTGAAGTTGCTGGACCGCTTGAAGCCCAACATCTTGGGATTAGCATCATTCATCAGGAGATCAACCTGATGCCAGATTTAACAGTTGCCCAGAATATTTTCATCGGAAGAGAGCCAAAGAGCTTTGGAAAAATTTTCCTAAATGATCGCAAGATTAATAAGGATGCCCAAGACCTGCTAAATAACCTAAAGTTACCGCTAAACCCAACACAGATAGTCGGTGAACTGACTGTTGCTAAACAACAGATGGTTGAGATTGCAAAGGCCCTCTCTTATAACTCAAGTGTAATAATTATGGATGAGCCAACGTCTTCACTTACTCCTACTGAAACTTCTGCACTTTTCGTAATTATCGAAAACTTAAAGAAGGCCGGCAAAGGAGTTATTTATATTTCACACCGGCTAGAAGAGCTTGCGCAAATTTCGGATCGTATAACTGTATTTCGAGATGGCCAATATATTGAAACTTTAAAGACCAAAGACACAAATATTGAAAAAATCATCGCTCTCATGATTGGCCGTGATGTTCAGGTAGATCTTCGTCCAGAAACTAATACTTCAACTTCAGAGGTAGTTCTTAAAGTTGAGGGTTTGAGTTCGAAGAAATTACTTAAAGATGTCAGCTTCGATTTAAAGCGTGGAGAAATTCTTGGCTTTGCTGGTCTAATGGGTGCCGGAAGAACTGAAGTAGCGCTAGCGCTTGTTGGAAAAGATCCAATAACTGCAGGCAAAGTTGAAGTTAATGGCAAAGTAATAAAGATTTCTAACCCTGCCGATGCTGTTGCCCATGGAATTGGATACTTATCTGAAGACCGCAAACGTTATGGCCTCCTTCTTGGCCAAAATGTTGATTTCAACATTGTCCTATCTTCGGTAAAGCGTTACTCAACTGCTCTTGGTTTCTTTAAGAGCGTTGAATCCAAAAAGGTTTCAGAGGCCGCCGTAAAAACTCTCTCGATTCGCACCCCTTCAATTAATCAAACCGCTAAAAATCTCTCCGGAGGTAACCAGCAGAAAGTTGTTATTGCGAAGTGGCTAACTCGCGAGTGCGATATCTTGATTTTTGATGAACCTACTCGTGGAATCGACGTTGGAGCGAAGGACGAAATTTATAAACTTCTCCGGGAGCTTGCAGCCCAAGGTAAATCAATCATCATGATCTCTTCTGAACTCCCAGAAGTTCTCCGACTTTCAGATCGAATCGTTGTTATGTGTGAAGGCCGAGTAACCGGCATCATCGATAACAAAGAAGCTGATCAGAATGTAATCATGCAATATGCAACAAAATATAGAAACTAAATGTAAGCGTCCGATCCTAAGAATCAAAGAGATAGAAAGAGAAGGTTATGGCAGCAAAAACTTCAGCAGAACACGATGACAACCATGTTAAAGGCGGAATAGTCGCGGCCATTCGCCGTCAGGCTGAACAATCTTTAGCCTTTGCAAGTCTTATCGTCATCTTCGCATTCTTTGCCTTCTCAAATAGCTCTTTCTATTCCTGGAGCAATATCTCCGGAATTTTGCTCTCCACAGCGGTTACTGGAATGTTGGCAATCGGAACTACGTTCGTAATCATTACTGGAGGTATCGATCTTTCGGTCGGAACAGGTACAACTCTTACCGCGGTTATGACTGCGTATTTCCTCTCAGATCTTAAGATGCCGTTTGCGGTTGGTCTTATCGTAGGCCTCACATCTGGTGCGCTCATGGGTGCAATAAATGGACTTTTAATTACGCTATTGAAGTTGCCGCCATTTATCGCAACTTTGGCAATGATGTTAATTGCAAAGGGACTAGCACTAGTTATCTCCGGCGTCGCTCCAATCTACACAGATTCAGTTAGTGGTTGGGATCAGATTGCACTAGGCAACTTGATACCGAATCTTCCGAATGCAGTTCTAATCCTCTTCATAGCCGCCTTCCTTGCATCAATAGTTTTAAATCGCACAATCGTTGGCCGCTACACCTTTGCAATTGGTTCAAACGAAGAAGCAACCAAGCTTTCAGGAATCAATGTGAATAAGTGGATCGTAATCATTTACACAATTGGTGGCCTCTTCACTGGTATGGCTGGAATCCTTCTTACTTCTCGTCTTAACTCTGCACAGCCCGCACTTGGCGCTGGATACGAACTAGAAGCAATTGCTGCAGTAATTATTGGTGGTACCTCACTCCTTGGCGGTAAGGGTTCAATCCTTGGAACGGTAATTGGTTCAATGATTATGGCCGTTCTAATCAATGGACTTCGAATCATGGCTATTCAACAAGAGTGGCAGACTGTCGTGGTTGGAGTAGTTATTATCATTGCTGTTTACACAGATTCACTGCGTCGCCGTAAAGATCGAAGTTAACTCAATTAGTAAAGGGATGGTAGACGAATGAAGTACGGACGAGTTAAGGAATTACTCTCAAGCGAGAAATCTCTAATTCCTGTCAATTTCATCGATAAACTCGAAGATATTTTGCACAGCTTTCTCGGGATTATTTTATTTCTTATCTCCGTGGCGGCTGCCGGCTACACATTCAAAAGATTAATAGAGACGCGCCCATTTTCCCCAGTAGGAATGATTCAAGGAATTAATGACATTCTCTTTGTGGTCATCATTCTGGAAATTATGAGAACCGTCATCGTTCGTTTTACTGATGGAATATTCCAATTGGACAACTTCTTGACAATTGGTGTTATTGCAGCTGTTCGACA
>QYQH01000071.1 GCA_007280395.1 Actinomycetales bacterium
ATAGCGCTAATTGCGGAAACCAGAGAGGGTAAGAAGAGCCTAAGTGTGAATCTGCCGACTCGGATGTCAGTTTCAACGCTGGTAAATCTCGCCAAAGATCCTGATGAACTTGCGTTAAATATTCGCCGTCCAATGCCAAACCACATTGATAAATATGCCAGACGTGGAACTGCTTTCCACCTCTGGGTCGAAGCGCAATATAAAGATCCACAAGTATTAGATGAAGATGCTCTAGATATTTCCAGCCCAGATCCAGATGGCTTGCCATTAGAAGAGTTAAAAGCGAAGTGGCTTGCCAGCAGTTGGGCGAAGCGAGATCCAGCACCAGGTGGAATTGAAGTGCCATTCGAGACTGTTCTTGGCGGCGTACTGCTTAGAGGGCGAATTGATGCGGTTTACGAGGCTGATGGAAGCTTTGAAGTTGTGGATTGGAAGACCGGTAAAAGTAAGAGCGGAGATGATTTAGCGGCCGCAGCAATTCAGTTAGCGATGTATCGCTTGGCTTATTCGAAATTGTATGGGATTCCGCTAGCGAAAATCAGTGCAGCTTTTCACTATATAGGTTCAAATGAGACCGTGCGCCCGGCAGATTTACTTAGCGAAGATCAATTAATTTCAATTGTTACTGGCAAGTGATCACTAATTTTACTTTCCAAATAAATTGCTTTAACCGCGCTCTGTTCCACGCTATTACTTAGTATGTAATCAAATTGAATTTTGGGTTGCCAAGTTGGATAAGTCGCCATTGCGGATAGAGATTTCCACTTTGAGAATTTGGTAGGAATATCAAAGGGTAGGTTTAAATCCCCAAGCAGAATATGTTTGCCTGGCATTTTAGCGAGCCAACGTTTTACCTTCCAAAGTTGATAGAGATTTACAAATGGCACAAACGATAGATGCATATTAGCTACGGTATATCCATTTTCAAGTTGTGCGGCAATGGCATATCTCGGTTCATCCTTAACGTAAAAGAGTTTAATTCTCGGCTGTGTTGGTTCACCCGCAGGAATTGCAAGCGGCAAACCAATAAGTGATTTTCCAAGTGCTAAAACTTCCCATTTGAGAACTGGAATATTGGTTATTAATCCAATGCCATATGAAGGAGGATTATCACCGTTCTGTGCAAGCACATCGGTAAGTAATAGCGCCTCATCGCTTCGGACTTTGCGCCAACTAAAACCTGGTGTTCCAATAACACAGCGCACAAATCCAAAATACTTGGCGCCTAATTTACTTGCTATTTCTGAAACTTGAAAAACTTGATCTGAACGATCTTGATAGGCATCGACTTCCTGAACTCCAATTACAAAATCCGAACTGCCAACCGCCAAATCACTGGCAATCGCGCGCATATTTTCGGCACCTTGACCATGCAATAAATTCCAAGAGGTCAGTCGCATCACCGCACTTTATAAGGGATTTACGCCCATCTCGCTGTGAGTTGCGCTGGCTAGTAGGGTCTGCAAGTGAATGTTTTAAAGCTCCCATTGGCTAGCGAGGCGGTCGACCGCTCGGGCGAGCTTCGGGTGAAACCAGATGAGTTATCAAGACTGTGGCAAGAGGCTCGAATTCTGCACTTTGCATCGGGCAAGTTTCTAGTTAAAGCAAATTTTGAATTAGATTTTCAGAGCGCCAATCAGATTTCGGAACTTCGCGCCGGCCAGAACTTCGCCATCGGTGAAGAGTTATTCCTTGGCATCGATAAGGGAATTGCTTATTTTGCTTGGTGCAGCGATGCCCATGATTTTGAAAGTTTTGAGCTACTTGAAAGTTATCAGACCCTTAGAACTTTGGGAGATTATCTGCCACAACTTGAAATGGGGCTCGCAATTCATTCACAAGCAATTGCCAATTGGCATCACACCCACCAATTTTGTGCAAGATGTGGTGCACCAACCGAGAGCGCAAATGGTGGTTCACTCCGCAAATGCACTTCAGATAGCTCCGAACATTATCCACGTACAGATGGCGCAGTAATTGTTCTCGTAAAAGATAAAGATGACCGCGTTCTTCTCGGCCGCCAGAAGATTTGGCCAGAGAAGAGATTCTCGTGCTTTGCTGGTTTCGTAGAACCTGGTGAATCATTTGAACAGACAGTATTGCGTGAAGTTTTTGAAGAGTCCGGAATTAAAGCAGATGCAATTACCTATCTTGGTTCGCAACCTTGGCCATTTCCAGCTTCAATAATGATCTCCTTCTCCGCACTTGCCACAAACCCAGATTTGGCAAAACCGGATGGCGAAGAGATCGAAGAGATTCGCTGGCTTACTCGCGAAGAGATGCGTGAAGCTATTGCAGACCAATCGCTAACTCTGCCGCCGAGTATGAGCGTCGCGCGCAAGATGATTGAATTTTGGTATGAGAAAAGCGGCGCCGATGTTCGAGATTTGTCCGGTAAGTAAATGGTTGCAGCAGGCGCAGATCAGATACTTGAGGCTCTAGATCCCGAGCAACGTGAAGTTGTTACCGCGGTTCGTGGCCCAGTTTGTGTAATTGCAGGAGCCGGAACTGGCAAGACCAGAGTTATTACCCACCGCATCGCATATGCAATTGCAATTGGAGTTACTGACCCAAGCAAAACTTTAGCTCTCACATTTACGGCAAGAGCGGCTGGTGAAATGCGCGCCCGGCTTCGCGCTTTGGGAATTCCAAATGCTACGGCTCGAACTTTTCATTCTGCTGCGATAAAGCAGTTGATGTATTTCTGGCCCAATTCATTTGGTGGCTCATTTCCCTCACTTCTAACGATGAAATCTGGTGCAATCGCTGAAGCGCTAACTCGTACAGATGCTTCACTAGCGCCACAAACTTCTACGCTTCGGGAAATTGCAAGTGAGATTGAATGGGCTAAGGTTTTAGAAATTTCGCCGGATGAATATGTTGAATCTGCCCTTGGCGCTGGACGCAGCCTTAGAATTCCAAACAATAAGCCAGATAAAGCAAATTTTGAAGATATCTCAAAGGTATATCAGGCATATGAAACTTTGAAACGGCAAGAGCGTAGAATTGATTTTGAAGATGTTCTACTTCTTACAGTTGGCATGTTGGAAGAAGATCGCGATGTTCGAGAGCGTATTCGCGATCAATACCGTTACTTCACGGTTGATGAATACCAGGATGTTTCACCGTTGCAGCAACGTCTTCTCAACCTATGGCTTGGTAATCGCGAAGATATTTGCGTTGTGGGTGATGCTGCTCAAACAATCTATTCCTTCGCTGGTGCGAGTTCTTCATTCTTGCTTGGATTTACCAAGCGCTTTCCTAAGGCCCAAGTAATCCGCCTATCTCGTGGTTATCGTTCGACCCCGGAAATTATTGGAACTGCAAATGCAATCCTGCGTCAAGGTGGAATGATTGGCGAGCATGGCCATGAGTTAGCGTCAATGAATGAACATGGCGCCAAACCAGAGATTGCAAAATTTGATTCAAACGTTAGCGAAGCGAATTTCATCGCCAAGAAAATTGCCGAACTTCGCGCAAAATCAGGCGACCGAATTGAAGTTGCAATTTTGACTAGAACAAATGCCCAGTTAGATATTTTCGAGCGCGAACTCCGCTCCGCAGGGATTGACTCTCAAATTAAAAGTTCAGAGAAATTCTTCGAGCGAATAGATGTGCGAGATGCAATGCGCATTATTCGAAGTGCATCAGTCCTGCCAAGTGAAGGCGGCAATTGGTACATTGATTTGGTAGATGTTCTGCGCCCATTTGGAGAGACGGATTATGTTCACGCCTTCCTTGGCCTGGCTAAGGCGATGCAGGAAGATGGCGCTCCAACCTTGCGAACTTATCTTCGTGAACTTGAAGATCGGGCTGAGCAGAACAATCCACCAACCCTGCCTGGCGTAGTGCTTTCAACGCTTCACGCCGCAAAAGGCTTGGAGTGGGACCACGTCTTTTTGGCCGGCGTTAGCGATGGCGTCCTGCCGATGGGCAGTGATATTGAAGAGGAGCGCAGGCTCTTTTATGTGGGCCTTACGCGGGCAAAGAGCGAACTTCATCTCTCATATTCAGGAAGCCCAAGCCCCTTCCTGCAGGGGATTCTCTAATTTAATTAACTTGCGCCGTCAATGTGGCGTGAGTTACCCTTCTCTACATGTCACAACGATTAGCACAAGTTACAGGCGCTCGCGGTATAGCCGCTGCGTCTAATTCTGCGCTTTCAGCAGTATCAAACACTTGGCGCAAATCTTTCGTTGGGGCAGCAGCTAATACAGCTACTAACAAGCCATCAACACATAAGCGCTCTGCCTTCGTTGCTAATTATGCAGCCTATGCAAAGAGCGGATCCTGGAGCACTATCGGCTAATCGATAGTTAAAAGCCCCAGGGCCGCAAATCCTTTCAAAGGATTCGCGGCCCTTTTGCTTTTCCTAATCCACAGAACTAAACCCAACTAACCAACCAACTAACCCAACAAGAGAAAGCCAAACCTAGAAAAGACGGAGGTGAGAACAGTGACTGTTCTTTTCAGCGAACTATTAGTACCCGGATGGGCCGAAGGCCCAGATGCAAAGATTGGTGTGACCGCTTTTGCGGATTCATCAACGAAGCTTCCCTGCCATCAGGCAGATCCAGAAATCTTCTTCGCCGAGAGCCAAGCCGAGATTTCCTATGCCAAGGCTTTGTGCGGTGAATGCCCAATGCGTGCCAAGTGTTTAGAAGGTGCGTTATCTCGCGCTGAACCATGCGGCATTTGGGGTGGTGAGCTATTTGAGAATGGCAAAGTTATTCAAGCAAAGCGCACTGCTGGCCGACCAAGAATCAATGCTCTTGAAAAGGTTAAAGTGAGTGAAGGAGAAGTGCAGCTAGCTAGCTAGTTTCTCTACTAATCAGATAAGACGCTGGCAGCCACAAGCAATATGTGGTTGCCAGTATCTGTATTGGTTGCCTGTGGGATCAAATAAATTTGTGCTCTGGGTCGCCCCAACTAATTGCGAGTGATTCTGATTAGACGCATTCTGATTTGCGCAATACTCGATTACATGAATCGCAATAATCCCCGACAAGAGCGCGACTTGCGCGGAGGGAAGTTCCAAACTTTTTACATGAGAACTATCTAAAGCTGCAATCAATTCGAACTCTTTGTGATGTGGATATTGTTCTGACCGCCAAAGGTTTAAACAGTTTAAACAAGGTGACTTTCCAGGTAGAACTATCGGACCAATCTCAACTCTATTCTCAATTAAATTTGAGATTGCCAGATGTGGAATAGCCTCACTCATCCATCGCTGTAGCGTTTCTTGGGGGATTGTCTCTGTTGAGATTATGAAATCTGGAACAGCCGGGAAAGCTAAATCTTGCGCTGGAAACAACTGCGAATTCCGTGCCAAATCGGCAATAACTGAGGCTTTTCGCATGCCAACATCGCTGCCTCGAATCGCAAGACCACAAACTTCGTCAGGTGCGATTTGTACAAGAGCTGCAGATGAAGAGGAGGCGCTCCGGTCGATAATCTTTACCTGGCTAAATCCACTTGCCTGCAAGATACTAAACAGGGAGAGCGCCAAGCGATTTCGGCCAAAGATAATAATCGCGAAATTGCGTCGGCCAGTTATAAGTGCTTCCGAGTTTCTATCGATAGATACCGCAGGGTGCCAGCAATAAAGGTTCTCCTCGGCCCGCATTTTATTTGTAGAACTAATTAGATTAACCGGCGCAAATTCGCCTTCAACAAATGTAACCAATTTGGAAGTTCGAAATTCAATTAATTGCTCTCGATTTAATACCTTTAAAATCTCATCGACTTCTTTTAAACTTTCGGCAAGCAATTTATAGATGCTTTCTAAGGTATGTGAGCCATCTAAAAGTTGCAGGAGATACTTTGCTAATTGTGATTCCAATTCAACGCCACGGTGGCTAAATCCAACGTACATACAAGGCTTGAATTCATTACCCACTGCAAAATAATTTACCCCAGATCTAAGTCTGGGGAAGCTGGCAGCGTTGAAGGCAATATCGAATTTAAGAGAAGTCATATCCACGAGTATTTAGCAGTCCACTTGCAAGTGAAATCGATCGGCACTTAATTGTGGAGCAGGCTGGTTTATTTCACCTGTCGGTATTCAAGTGCCCACAGTTTGGAAGCCCAATAAAATCCCAATAAAAACGCCCCCTCGCTTTCACGAAAGGGCGCCTTAATTTTTATTTGGTGTTTATTAGGATTTATTAAGCCTTACCAAGAATACGGTTTACTTTTGTTCCGCACACTGGGCAGATGCCTTGTGCCATACGGCGACCAGACTCAGAGACTTTTACGTGACCTTCAAAAGCACGCTTCTCTTTGCATTTAACGCAGTAGGCCTCACCTTTATATTCTTCAGCCATAATGACCCTCCACTCGCCGCACTCTCAAAAGCTTGGGAGTATCCCGAGCTCTGCGTGCGTATGCGCTCACCATACCCCCGAACACGCTCACAAGCGGGGATTTCACGCCTAAATTGAGGGTAACTCCAAGATTTCCTCAGGAGTTCCCACAGATCCCGCCTCATATCCCTCTAAAAAGGCCTCAGCCCGCAATTTCTCGGGGTATCGGGCTAAGACTTCATAGAAGTCATCTCCGTGACCAGCAATCCGCAGATGAATCAACTCATGGAATAGGACATATCGGATTACATAATCAGGTGCGCTATTTAACCTTTCGGAAATTCTGATGGTCTTATCAACCGTTGTGCAAGATCCCCAGCGCTCGCGCATCACTCGCCAAGTAACAGATATCGGGCGCTCGCTAAAATCTGGCAGATACTCGGCCAAAATTAGATCACTTAACTCCAACAGCGCGTTATCGCTCTTGCGCAGCCGGTTCTCACGCTTTAAAACCAGGTCAATCATCTCTGGAATCATTTCGAACTCCTGACGGCGACTCAATCTGTCAGGAATATGAATCTCAATCACCCCATTTTGGCGGAAGGCGTTGAGAGTTCGCTTTCGCCGTGAACTTCTGATGACCCTAAATTCTGGCAACCTTGATAAGAGCTCTTCTTGCTCTTGTTTAATCGATTTTTTCGGAATTAGCGCAGGCATATTCGGGAAGATATCGGCAAAAATTTCACCTTGAATAAAGTTCTCCACGGAATTGGCGCTATCGCTACTCGAAGTAAAACTCACCGTTATAATTACCTCACATTTCCCCAGATTTCAAGAGTTATCAACCGCTTATGCACAAGTTTATCAACAGGTATTCAAATATCTTTCATATTTAGGGGTGATTGGCGCGATCAAAATTAACTCATTGCAGCAATTTAATAAGATGAGAATTATTTACAACAATTTACAAAAATATCTGGCGTGGCTCAGGCGGATATGAGTTGATTATGGCTCTTATTTACTTTATCTTCTAACCACGAAGTTCTCGGATAACCGTTCATTGTTTGCAAGGGGAAGGCAAACAAAGAATCGTGCGCCCGGGAACTTCGCTCTTTATTTGAA
>QYQH01000079.1 GCA_007280395.1 Actinomycetales bacterium
AGTTGGGGACCTACTACGTGAACAATCCCCTGCTCTACATCGCCAAGTGAGTGAATACGAAGACCAAATTCTTCGCAATTCTTGCGCAAGGTGTCGACCTGCAATTTAGAAACTGGATCTGCAATTGGTTTATCAATATTAAGTGTTGGAACGTTGTGATCTTCGGTTGCAATTGTGAGTTCAGGGCGACGAACTTTACGATTAGCTAAACGCAGACCATCAAATGCCTGCGGGCTAGTAACTTCATGAATTAAGTGCAGATCGATATAAAGAAGATCTGGTTCGCCTTCATGCTCGCGAACAATGTGATCAGCCCAAATCTTTTCGGCTAACGTCTTTCCCATCAGAGCCCCTTAATTCTTTCCCTAAACACTTGCATTTCAAATGATGAGATGCCAGTATTACATCGTGGACAGAAAGAATAGCGGAGTTGGCGTATTAGATAAAGCCGTAAAGATTCTCGCCTGCCTGGAAGCTGGCCCACATTCATTATCTGAACTTGTTGCTGCTACTGGAATCGCCCGGCCAACCGCACATCGCTTAGCTGTAGCACTTGAATTCCATCGTATGGTCTCAAGAGATTATGCCGGTCGCTTTATTCTGGGTCTTCGCCCTTCTGAACTCGCTTCTGCGGCCGGTGAAGATCGCCTGCTCGCGGTTTCTGGCGCCGCGCTAACCGCGCTTCGCGATGCGACCGGGGAGAGTTCCCAGTTATACCGCCGTCAAGGTGACCAAAGAATTTGTGTAGCTACAGCAGAACGTCTATCAGGACTTCGCGATTCTGTTCCGACTGGAACTGTTTTAACTATGCAAGCTGGTTCAGGCGCGCAAATCCTTCTTGCCTGGGAAGATGCTGACAAATTACATCGAGCCCTAAATAACTCTAAATTTACCGCCGCTTCACTTGCCGCAGTTAGACGTCGCGGCTGGGCGCAATCTGTTGGTGAACGTGAAGCCGGCGTAGCATCGGTTTCAGCGCCAGTGCGAGGACCGAATAATAAAGTTATTGCTGCAGTAAGTATTAGCGGTCCAGTTGAAAGACTTGGTCGCCAGCCCGGACGAATTCATGCGGCGGCTGTTGTTGCTACCGCAGCAAGACTCACCGAGCATCTCGCTAAAAAATAATTACAGATAAAGATCCTAGGTAGTTGTAGCCCCGACGGGATTCGAACCCGCGTAGCTGGCTTGAGAAGCCAGAGTCCTAGGCCACTAGACGACGGGGCCGAGATTTTTTTCTATTAAGTTTTTCTATTAAGTTTTTTACTGCGCTGGGGTACCAGGACTCGAACCTAGACTCACTGAACCAGAATCAGCAGGGCTGCCAATTACCCCATACCCCAAATAAAGAATTTGTTGGGCAAGGATACCCGAATAGAAAGCCTAAAATTACCTAGGCTTATAAAACGCCGTACGGCCCTTCCAATTATTTAAATATTGACCGGCTGGACTCTTTAGGACATCTTCGAGAATTGATGCGTAAACATCCCTGAAATCCGTTGTGACTGCTAAATCTCCATCTACTAATTTGGAGAGTGATGGCTGATCTCCATAGAAACCGCCTTTAATTTTATCCCCGATTATAAACATCGGCCCGCAGGTTCCATGATCTGTTCCCTTTGATGCATTGCCAATCACTCGTCGTCCAAATTCACTGTAGACAAGTACTACAACATCTTCTCCATGCTTTGAAGTTTTTAAGTCCTCTTTAAATTTATAGATGGCAGAAGAGAGTGACCCCAGCAATATCGACTGTGCATTCGCCTCATTTGCATGAGTATCAAATCCTCCGAGAGAGACCGACCAAACTCTAGTTGGTGCATCAGCTTGAATTAGCTTTGATACTAGATTCAACTGTTGCGACAAATTTGAATCTCCCCCAGCATTTCCGCCGTTGATGGTTGGTAGCTCAACCTCCATTGGTTCTGGACGTTGCAAAATAGGAGTAATTTTCTCCGAAATATTAAAGAGATCTTTCATGCTGTTCGCCGCTAGAGCCCTTAACTTCGAATCTGAAGTAGATGGCAAACTAAGTTTCCTAAAATCAGCACCCAAATTACCTTGAGGTATTACCAATCCGCCTAGTGGTAGCGCTGAACCAACTTTTTTTGTCCCAGCCAAGAGTGGTGGCAAGACTGAACCAAGGCTAATTGCCAACATTGGATCATCGGGTTGAGAATCTATCCATCTCCCAATCCACCCAGAATTAACGTGTGATGCTGGGCTGCCTGTCTGCCATTTGGACATAGAAGAGAAATGTGAACGATCAGGATTTGGGTAACCGGCTCCTCTAACTATTGCAACTTTTCCATCTTTCCAAAGTTTGGCGATACCCGTCATCGACGGATTTAATCCGAATTGGGAATCCAATTGCAAAATACTTTCTTCCTTGTATGAAATGTCTGGTCTGGAGCTGAAATAAATTGGATCTTTAAATGGAATTACCGTATTCAATCCATCGTTTCCGCCATACAAAGTTACTATGACCAAAATTGGAGTTCCAGGTTCTAAGGGGCGCGCAATTGCGGCTGCTGCAATTTCATCAATCGACAAGAAGGCGGCGGCAGTTCCCACACTGCTTCCAGCGGCAAGTTGCAAGAATTTGCGACGAGTAACGGTATCCATAACCTTCTCCTAACTGATCCTGTTCATTTAGGCGCTGACCACATACTCAGGGCTGCAGATCGCAAGCAAGATTATTCGCTTTGCGCTTTTAATATTTCCGTTAAGAGCCGCTTTCGTTCTAGGGCTCCATTCAACTACTCCCAACAAATCAGCAGTTTTTTCGATTCGATCCCCCACCGCTAAATTTTCTATTGTTGAAATATCACCTTGGGAAATGAGCCAGGAAGCAAAACTTGCCCTAAATTGTGCGCTTGCCGAGGATAACCAAGCGTCATCAGTCGGCCAACCTCCAACATTCGGTGGATCAAACGGCACCTGTGCAAGTTTTTCTAAGTAATTTAACAGAGCAGAATTCTTCACTAACTTTGATGGCGTAATACTTAACGCACGGCATACCGAAACAAACCATTCAACAGGTGATTTAACCAATTCATTTCTTTCATCTCGCATGGAACCACTCGAAGCAAGGGCAAATAGCAACTGCTTAATTTCACGGCCTTCGAAGGCGCTCTCAATATTTGTGTTTGAAGGCAATTCGTATTGACTTGACATATACCTGTACCAAACTCGCTCTGAGATAAAACGTTTGCTGTTAGGTTGGGCAACCAACAATTTTCCAGCGGAAAAGCGATCGTAATTTTGTGACGCCCCGAGGATGGTCTTTGTGCTGTTATCAAATCTATTTTTCTTCAAACTGACCGTTCCATTACTTCGAACTACCTGAATTCCAGTTAATGCACGAGAAAGTTCCTTGATATCAGTTTCAGAATAACGATCAACGCCTAGGGTGAAAAGTTCCATCAACTCTCGAGCTAAATTCTCATTAGGAGACTTTGCGGTATTTTCTTGGCCATCTAGCCAAAATTGAAGTGCTCCATCATCTAACATCGCGGATACCATCTCATTAAAATTCCCGAGAGCATATTTCTGCAGAGTTTGATGCTGTTTATACATCGGTAGCGCAAAATTTAATTTCTTAATTGATGTTGCCCAGTGACCGTGCCAGAACCAAGTTGCTTTTTCCTGAAGCGAAAAATCTGCCAGAACCATGCGATCGAGCCACCATGTCGTTAATTCCGTATTTTGTTTACGTAGTTCACTTGTGTAAGTCGCCAGCCGTGGATCTAGTTGTGGCGGACGCGGCCCAAGATCTGTAATCACTAATTCAGAGAGGTTTTTTAGTCCCAAGTCTTCACCACTATTATTAAATAACTTTTCCCGAGTGAGCATTGCTCCGGCGCTCAATGCACTCGCAAATTCACCTGGACGCGGACCGAAGCCAAATCGATGATATAGCCGGGCGATTTCTAATCGATCTGTATTCACCCCATCATGCTATTTGGGGAACTCGTGAAAATAACCTAGAAAGGGTGAACTAACAGCAAACTCTAAGTTACTGAAAAGCTTTCTAATTAATTGAAGCTGAAATCCGCTCGAGTGAGCGCTCACGACCCAATAGCTCCATGGATTCAAATAGTGGAGGAGAAATGTGGCTACCCGTCAGAGCAATTCGAAGAGCGCTAAAGGCAATGCGTGGCTTTAAACCTAGCTCTTCGATTAGCGCCTTCTTAAGTGCTTCGTGAATGGTTTCGTGCTCCCAACTCGAAAGAGCGCGCAGAATCTCGCTTGCCTTCTTTAGAACTATTTGTGATTGCTCATCTTTAATCTTTGGTAGCTCTTCCGCCTCAACTTCAAATTTGGCAACAAATAAGAATTTGAGCATCTGTGAAACTTCGGCAAGCGTCGCAATGCGCTCTTGAATGATTGGTAGCGCGCTTTTCACAACTTCAAGCTCGGCTGGAGTACCAGTGATTACGCCATCTTTTATTAAGAATGGCGCAGAGCGCTTTAGCAATTCATCGAGAGTTAGTTCACGAATCTTGTCGCCATTGATCGCCTCTAGCTTCTTCATATCGAAGCGAGCAGGACTGGAATGAACGCGCTCTACAGTAAATAGCTCTGTCAACTCCTTCATCGTCACATTTTCCCGATCATCACCAGGTGACCAACCAAGTAGCGCTAAATAATTGCAGATTGCTTCTGGCAAGAATCCGCGTTCGCGATACCAGGCAATTGAAACCTCGCCATTGCGCTTTGAAAGCTTGGCATTATCTTGCCCCATAACAAAGGGCAGATGCGCAAAAGTTGGGTAATCAGATTCAGCAACGCCCATTGCTTGATAGACCCGAATTTGTCGTGGTGTTGAGGAAAGTAAATCTTCACCGCGCAAAACATGAGTCACCTTCATCATGATGTCATCGACGGCAACAGCGAGTGTGTATAGCGGTGAACCATCGCCGCGAACTAAAACAAAATCTGGAACGAAGTTGTGATCGAAAGTTACATCGCCACGGATTGAATCATTGAAAGTTGTTGAACCATCTGGCATCCGCATTCGCAATACTGGCAGCCGGCCTTCGCTCTTGTACTTAGCTAAATCGCCTTCGCTAATCGAACGACATTTACCGTCATAACCTGGGGCGACGTTTGCAGCTTTCTGTGCTTCACGGCGCGCTTCTAACTCTTCTGATGAGCAATAGCAATGATAGGCATCGCCCTGAGCTAAAAACTTCGCAGCCCACTCTTTATAAATATCTAAACGCTGACTCTGTAAATATGGACCATAAGGACCACCTACTTCAGGGCCCTCATCCCAATCTAAGCCAAGCCACTTCAAAGTATCTTGTGCTGCTTTTATATATTCATCCGTTACACGTTCGCGATCGGTATCTTCAATTCTAAAAATAAATTGGCCACCGGTGTGACGGGCATATGCCCAATCAAATAGCGCAGTACGAATATTTCCGACGTGAAGATCGCCAGTTGGAGATGGCGCAAATCGAACGCGGACCGGTTTATTAGATGAGCTAGATGTGTTAGTTGGCACGAGGAGATACCTTATTAGAGAGTGAGCCGATTCCCTCAATCGTTACAATAATTTCGGCTCCTGCTGGCATCGGCCCTATCCCTGCTGGCGTTCCAGTGAGAATGACATCTCCAGGCAGAAGAGTCATAACCGAGGTTATGAATTCAATAATTTGTGGAATCTTGAAGGTCATAGATGAGAGTGGTTCGGATTGTTTCACCTCGCCATTTAAGGTTGTAATTATCTTCTGTGCTCCGACTTCAAATTCAGTTTCAATCCAGGGTCCAAGTGGGCAGAAGGTATCAAAGCCTTTAGCACGGCTCCATTGGCCATCAACCTTTTGTAAGTCTCTTGCAGTTACATCATTTGCAATCGTGTAACCAAATATCACATCTGAAACTTTAGCCGCAGGTACGTCCTTACAAATACGGCTTATGACAATCGCTAGTTCGCCCTCAAAATCAACGCGTTCGCTCATGCGCGGCCATTGGATGATGTCATTTGGGCCAATCACCGATGTATTTGGTTTTAGAAAAATTACGGGCTCCTTTGGAACCTCTGATCCCATTTCCGCTGCATGATCTGCATAATTCTTGCCGACACAGACCACTTTGCTTCGTGGAATTACCGGAGCAAGTAATCTCACATCACTTAAAGAAACTTTAGATTCTGTGGGAATAATTCCGCCAAATAGTGGATCTCCGCGTAAAACCAGAATTTGATTTTCGTCGTTTAAAACTCCAAATAATGGATCGCTACCTAAATTGGCTGAAGAATTAGGGGAAAATCTGACGATCCGCATGAAGGTGATTCTAGCTATTCAATTGCGATTAAGTCATCCGCATCTGTTACAACAAATAGTTTGGTGGCCGAATCTTGCTCGCGAATTATTGCGATGCTCGAAGAAACGGGTTTTTCGCCTGCAATTACAACCGCTTCGATACCTGTAATTTGGCTCGCCATAGCAACTACTAAGACTGCGAGCAAGGCATCAACTTCAAATTCACCACTCTTGACTGGAATCGCGACATAAGTCCGCCCTGTGTTATCTCGGAGTGCGGCAGCTGATTTCGAATTACTTCTGAACATTGTTGCCTTAGCAAGGGTTAAAAGTTTCTGATCTTCTGGATTATTGCTCAAGGAGCGTCTCCTGTTCGTCAGTAATTCGCTCCGCTAATACCGTTGCAATTCTATGGCGGCGACCAACTGGACGTTCTGCCGTTAACTTAACCCCGGCTATTGAAATCGTGCTTCCAGGGATTGGTACTCGACCTAAAGTTTTTGCTAACAAACCACCGATACTATCCACATCTTCGCGCTCGGATTCTGGAATTTCTATCTTAAATTTTTCAGCAAAATCTTCAATGTG
>QYQH01000044.1 GCA_007280395.1 Actinomycetales bacterium
CTGCAGGATAGTTAATTGGTCCAAGAAGAATGTAACCCAAAGTAGTTTGCGATTTCGCAACATTTTCATACATTTCAATCCAAAGTTGCTATACGCTTTCGCCAGATGGTCCGGGAATTTCTTCCCGAAGCCACCTACCCTCCGTTAGAGGAATTTGGTCGAGCTCACTCTCACCGTTTCTTACGATGAGCGATTAGCCAACTTATGACTGCAATCATAATGTTGGCGATAATCGCAGTAATTGCGATTGCATTTCCAAGATCCATAACATCCTCCCTTCTCGACATCCCCTGCCAAGTGCAGGGAAAACAAGTGAGTGAACGCGGGCGAGCGTGCTCAACTTGTTTCGAGAAAGAAACGGGCAGGCGAAAACGAACCCGATACATAATTTGTTATTTTTTGTTACTTGCTGAATGTGTAAAACTTAATTCTATTAATAACTTAGTCTGTTACATCCAACTCACTGGGGATAGCGAAGTAATAAGTAAAAGGTATGGGGAGTTGTGTAATGAATAGATTATTCTTTATGTTCGGCGCCATAATCGGAGCTTCCCTCGGATGGGCTCTGCCCGATGGAAACCTTCTTGTAACGGGGTTCTTAGCGTTGTTCTGTGGTTCAGTAACGACGGGGGTTTGGTTGGGAGTTAAGAAAATAATGGAACTTTTAAAGGGAACCTAGGAGTTCGACGATTAAGAGTTTTTAAGAATATAGCTCTTTCAGGCGATTAATAAATCTAGATAGATTAAATATCAAATATTCAATTCCTCAACAGGGATAGTTAAAAAGTAATAGCGGCTCCCTTTTGAAGCCATATATTCAAAAACACTTTTAAGATTTGCCTCTTGATCTATAAAGTACTTTCCAAGCTGCCAGACTAGTTCGACCTTAATTCCTAGCCCCTTGACTAAACGTGAGTAATACTGCATTTTATAGTCACAGGTCTGTAGCTTTTCGGCTACTGATCCTGCACCTTCTTGCTGCTTCTTTTCAATAATTGTTAAGGTATTTGTCGCCTCTGAATAGATTGCAGAATCGGGCTTTAATCTCCCGGAATAATATTTTCTCCAATCAATTCCCCGTGGCTCAAAAAACAACTTATAGATACCATCCTGATAATAAATTTCTATTTTTAAGTTCTTGTTACTTTTCAAAGATACGCCATGCAAAGTTGATTTTGCTCCTGAAAGTCTATGTTCACATGTTATTTCGTAACCTTTTAAGAGCAGTTTTTCAAGTAGGTCTTCTGCTGTAGAGGTCTCGAAATCTGCACCAGCCTTCTGCGTTTTAGCCCCCCCTAAGCCACCCTTTTTCATATCAGTAGATTACGGATCTGATATTAGGAGATCAACTGTTTATCAATAGCGGTTTGAAGGAGTATTTTGTCAGTATCTCCTCATAGGATTCACTTATGAACGAAACCGAGCCTGAAACCTTCGAGCCTGCTCCATTTTTCGAAACTCGAAACTCCTCTCTCTATTTAGGGAGTTGCGTGGAGGTAATGAATTCTTTTCCTGAACAAAGCGTTGACATGATTTTCGCCGATCCCCCTTACAACCTCTCGAATGATGGATATACAGTCCACGCTGGTAAACGAGTCAGCGTAAATAAAGGCGTGTGGGATAAAAGTGAAGGAACTGAAAATGACTTCATTTTTCATCAAAGTTGGATTGAAGCTTGTAAGCGAGTGCTCAAGGAAAATGGAACAATTTGGATTTCAGGGACCTATCACAGCATTTATGCTTGTGGCTATGCCCTCCAACTACAAGATTTTAGAATTCTAAATGACATTTCTTGGTACAAGCCAAACGCTGCTCCAAATCTAGGTTGCCGAATGTTTACCGCAAGTCACGAAACTATTTTGTGGGCTAGTAAGTCTAAGAAATCTAAACATGTATTCAATTATTCAGCAATGCGGCAAGGTGATTTTCCGGGAGACATGATAAAAAATCCAGGTAAGCAAATGAGAAGTGTTTGGTCAATCATAACTCCCAGCAAGAATGAGAAAATTCATGGTAAGCACCCTACCCAGAAACCATTGAAATTACTTGACCGAATTGTTTTAGCCAGCACAAATCTTGGTGACGTAATTTTGGATCCATTCTGCGGTAGTTCTACGACAGGCGTTTCAGCTATTTTGAATAATAGAAAATTCATCGGAATCGACCTAGATAAAGAATTTCTTGAGAACTTATCAGTTCCTCGATTAGTTGATGCTGAAAAAGAAATGAATTTACGCCTTCTATAGACACTATGTTTTGAAACAGGATAAACTATTCGTTAATCGTGATAGGGGAGGGTGATGTCTAACTTAATCGATTTGATAAATGCCGGTTCGATAAACGCAGGCGAAGAATTGATTTGGAAGCGTAGGGCTGAAAATCAAGGCCATTTCGCCGTAGTCAATCTAGATGGATCAATTTCAACATCTGACGGGATAAAACACAGGACCCCATCTGGTGCTGCAAGGCATTTAAATGGAGGAAGACCAGTTGATGGTTGGCTCACCTGGAAACTAAAAAGAACAGGCAAATCACTTTCAAGCTTACGAAGCGTATAACCGTTCAGAAAGTTTTAAGTTTGTAATCTACGTAAATTGCAAAAATCTTCGAATGTTGAAATTAACATAGCAGTTTAGAAAAAGAACAATTGAGCTTTAACAACCACTCACTCCCGATGCCTACCCACCGGCTTCAACTTACGTCGCGCCTTGGGAGTAATGCATCCGCCGAATGATCTGCGCTTTGGATTAGTGAGGGAGCCGAGTTCCATAGAGTAGGTCACACATTATCCGATGAATTCTTCAGATAAAACTAATTCGTATGCCAGGTCGATGACTGGTATTTGGGAACCGGTAAGAACTGTGCGGTTATAGCGCCAAGAAGAATGTAACCCAAAGTAGTTTGCGATTTTGCAATATTTACTTATATTTAAAACTCAACTTGTTATACGCGTTCGCCAGATGGTCCGGGAATTTCTTCCCTAACTAAATGTGGAAAACTAAAAGCCGTTGACTATTTATTAAATCGATTTCTAATTGAACTTTGAAAAGTTAATATGAGTATGCCCGTTGCAATAGCAAAGGATATGAATCCATAACCCACAAAGTTATCTTGAATCTGCTTGATCCCAATAAGAAAGAAGAAGAGGGCGATGATGCCGAAGAAGAAACGAGCCAGTTTCTTAGTTGTCATGCGTAAAGGCTAGGAGAGTGGACTGACATTTAGCAGAAGCCCTGGTGATTAAGTGTAAGCAGGCAATTCAACTAAATTATCTGCTTTTACTGGTATTTTGTGCTATGGCTTCGACGGTAAAAATAAGTAAAGACCAACATATCTGGGCCTATAACGCCGATATAAAACCTGGCCCACAAGGCGCTGGAATGGTTTTTCCACAATGGGGACAGCTAATTGACAAGGCAATGTCGCCACAAACGCGCATTTTTAAAGTTAAAGATGGCATGATCACGATGGAATCAAATGGCGTTACTTTCCCAACGCGCCCCAATGCCTTTTAATTTGTCGAGAAATATCTAGGAATTCGAATGAATTCCTAGCGCTGGAAGATGCAACACACAATGAAAAGGAGAGATAAGTGGCACAACTAGAAAAGAATGCGGTTGGTTTACGCGAAGTCGTTTTCCAATCAATCTGTTCAATGGCCCCTGGTGCAGCAATTGCTGCCTCCATTCCTTTCGGGTCACCTTTGGCTGGCGGAGCACTGCCTCTTGCAGTTATCTTCGCTTTCTTCGGTATCTTCTTCACCGCATCCAGCATCGGGCAACTTGCCGCCCACATTCCTTCAGCAGGTTCTGTTGCAACTTACAGCGCTGTTGGACTTCGGCCTTGGGTTGGCTTCCTTGTTGGTTGGGCATATGCAGCTGTTGAAATCCTGATCGTTCCGCTCGTAATGCTGCAACTTGGCTTTACAATCGCAGGCGAATGGCATGCAGAACAAGCTTCATTCGCAGCCAGCAACTGGTGGATCTTCACGGTTCTCGGCACATTACTTGTTGGCTATATCGTCTATAGAGGCGTTCGCTCATCTGCTCGCACCGGCGTAATCCTCGGCGCAATTGAAATCGGCGTATTCCTTCTTGTTGGAATCATCCTTGTTATAAAAGCTGGATCAAATAACGATCTTGCAGTGTTCTCACCACATTATGCAAATGCAACTGGCTTTGAAGGATGGTCTGGTGTAATCGCAGGGTCTGTCTTCTGCCTCCTTGCTTTCTCAGGCTTTGAAGCAGCAGCACCACTTGCTGAAGAGACCGAGAACCCACGCAAGAACATTCCTAAAGCAGTTATGTATGCAACGCTCTCAATCGGCGCGCTCTATGCATTCACAACATATGCTGCAGTCGTTACCTTCGGTCCAGAAAAGTTCAAGGACTTCGCTGCATATAACAACGGTGCTCCATGGGACGCTGTTGCTAAGGGTGTCGGAACCATCTTCTGGATCTTGGTTCTCTTTGCAATCATAAACTCAACTATCGCTAACGCAAACGCTGGAGCGAACGTATTCACACGCACCGCATTTGCTTTCGGTCGCGCAGGAGTATTTCCAAAGATGCTCGCTGAGATTGATCCAAAGCATAAGACTCCACGTAACGCAGTTATCCTGCAGTTGGTCGTTGGTTTGGTACTTGCACTGGGACTTGGCGCAAAGTACTCACCACAGACCGCCTTCGGAATCATTGCAACTGGTCTTGTCGTTGCCGTTGTTCCTGTTTACATGGTCGCAAACCTTGCCTGCATTGGTTACTTCACCAAACATCGCAAAGAGGAACGCCATCCTGTAATCCATATCCTTGTTCCAATTGTTGGTTTCCTATTCTTGATTCCTGGTTTCTTCAATGCAGCAGGGATCACGGGTGTGCCAGGTCTTAGCTTCATCGTCTCTCTTGCATCGCCACTTACATACGGCGCTTATGCAATGGGCGTCTGGATGATCTTGGGTCTTGTCGCTCTTGGCTACCTATCTTCAAATAAGCCAGCAGCGATCAAGGAGGTTGCAACAATCCACGGATAGATAAGTAATAGATAAGTAATAGAAAAAGACCCCGCCATTTCTGACGGGGTCTTTAACTTGTAGCTCAATTTGTTGCAGCATTCCGAGGAAAATGCAGATCGCGGGTTCGATTCCCGCCAGCGGTACGCACACTAAGTGGCCTCACAGCTCGTCGCGTGAGGCCACTCTGCATTTATTACGGTTCGTAATTTTCAAGTCATAACTATGAGTTATTCGAGTATTCTCAAACCATGACACAAAGGCAAGAGTTTCGAGTACTACGTGCTTATAGCGATTTTGAGCTTCGTGAATATCTGCCTTGCGTTATCGCTGAGGTCAAAGTTTCTGGCCAGTATTCAACTTCATCAAGCAGCGCTTTCTCTACATTATTTACTTACATTTCAAAGGGAAACAAATCCTCTCAAAAAATCGCGATGACGGCACCGGTAATCACCGCCCAAAAAGCAGATCAATCAGAATCTGCCGAATGGCATGTCTCGTTTGTAATGCCATCAGGTAGCACCTATGGTCAAATGCCACATCCCAACGATTCACAAGTCACATTACGCGAATTAGATACCGAAACATGCGTTGCCAAATCTTTCCGCGGAAGAGCAACAGATGAGCTATCTCGAAGGATTACTGAAGAGCTTCGCGCAAGCGCTTCCAAAGTTAACATCGCACTCTCGGATGAAACCCGAATCTGTCGTTTTGATCCGCCATTTAAACCTGGCTTCTTGCAGTACAACGAAATCGTGATTCCTATTCACCTGGGGGAGTAGAAGCAAGCAGGTCAGCACGACAATTAAGAAGTAACGGATCCTCACTCCCGATGTCTCCCCACCAGCTTCAACTTTCACAGCGCCTTAGGAGTAATGCATCCGCCGAATTCTTCGGATAAAACTAATTCGTAGGCCAGGTCGATGACTGGAATTTGGGAACTGGCGAGAACTATGCGGTTATAGCGCCAAGAAGAATGTAACCCAAAGTAGTTTGCGATTTCGCAATATTTTCTTACATTTCAAACCCAAGTTGCTATACGCTTTCGCCAGATGGTCCGGGAATTTCTTCCCGAAGCCACCTACCCTTTGTCAGAGGGATTTTGTGAATCTGGGCTCACTCATCTTCTGGGTGAGCCTTTCGCCAATTAATAATCGAAATCATTAAATTAGCGAATATCGCCAACAAGGCGATCCAGTTTCCATAATCCATAACATCCTCCCTTCTCGATATCCCCTGCGGTTTGCAGGGAAAACAAGTGAGTGAACGCTGGCGAGCGTGCTCAACTTGCTTCGAGAAAGAAACGGGCAGGCGAAAACTAACTCGGTTCAATGTTTATTATTTTTTAGTACGAACTAAATGTGGAAAACTAATCCCTGGTGATTAAGAGTTAACGGAACTATTGCTATCCACCCACAAAGTGCCACACTCCTTCCATGGGCATATTCGATAATCTTTTTGGATCTAAGGGCGAAGATTTAGGTTCTTCAGAGGTTGATATGGATGAAGAGGATTCATCGGAATCTGGTTATAACTTTGATGTGGTTGGTGAATCTTTTCAGCGCGATCACCTGGTTGCGCTATTGAAGAAGAATAAAGTGATTGATATTGGGCAATTTCAGACTCAGGCTATGTTGGAGTTAGAACCTACAAATGACTTTGATCCGAGCGCTGTGAAAGTAATGGTTGATGGGTTGCAAGTTGGATATGTGCCAAAGACTTTTTCTGGTGATGTTACGAAGATGCTGAAAGATAAAGGTGTTACAGAGTTTAAGGTGCCCGCTCTGCTTGGTTGGGATAGCAATAATCCAATGCCAGCAATTGGGGTTCGGTTGGATATGAGCGAATTTGGGCTTTAGGCTTTACTTATAATTCACTCCCGATGCCCCCACCAGCTTCAACTTTCACAGCGCTTTGGGAGTAATGCATCCGATGAATTCTTCGGATAAAACTAATTCGTAGGCCAGGTCGATGACTGGAATTTGGGAACTGGCGACAACTAACTATGTGGTTATAGCGCCAAGAACAATGTAACTCAAAGTAGTTTGTAATTTCGCAATATTTTCTTACATTTTAAACCCAAGTTGCTATACGCTTTCGCCAGATGGTCCGGGAATTTCTTCCCGAAGCCACCTACCCTTTGTCAGAGGGATTTTTGGTGATTGGGGCTCTTCTTTTATTGCTTGCAGATTCTCTTGCTCGGACCATCGCTCAACCAAATGAACTTCCAATTGGACTTGTGACATCTTTAATAGGTGCACCAATTTTAATTGCGCTAGTAACTAAACGGAACTCAATTTGGAGAGCGCCGTGATTTCGATAAATAAGATTACGTTAGAGATTGATGGGCGCGAGATCATCGCTGGGTTTTCCCAGGAGATTCCATCCGGTGCCATTACCGCCATTGTTGGTCCAAATGGATCTGGAAAATCAACTTTGCTCGCGGCAATTTCCGGTTTAATCGCTCCGACAAGTGGGGCGATAATTATCGATGGTGTACAACCCGCGTTAACTTCACCATCGAAATTAGCAAAGATTCGTGCAACGGCGACACAGAGCCAGTTTTACTCCCTTGGTTTTACGGTGAGACAAGTTATTGAAATGGCTGGGCCAGCAGATGGCGTTATGAAAGAACTTGAACTTACGAACATCGCCGATCGTCTTGTAACAACGTTGTCGGGCGGAGAATCACAAAGAGTTGCGACCGCCCAAGCAGTTGCGCAAAATACCCCAATCTTGCTTTTGGATGAACCGCTAGCCGCGCAGGATATTGAAAGTAGAGAACGAATAATCCAACTTCTTACCAAGTTAGCCGATAGCGGAAAAACGGTTGTAGTCGTTGTTCATGAGAACGAAAAAGATTTAACTTGGGCTAGCAAGATAATTACGCTTTAACAAAGGGGGCTTGCGCTCAAAA
The DNA here is from genome assembly GCA_007280395.1 of Actinomycetales bacterium. Classification (GTDB taxonomy): domain Bacteria; phylum Actinomycetota; class Actinomycetes; order Nanopelagicales; family Nanopelagicaceae; genus AAA044-D11. The sequence continues at coordinate 7,926 of QYQH01000044.1, forward strand.
TGTGTACTATTGACTGAGAGCAGCAACACCCTTAGGTGATACAGTGAATTGATTCCTTCTTGTTTTTGATTTTCTATAGAAATATGAGCGTGATGGCAAATAAAGGACTTAAATCCGCTCCACTCTACTTGTCATGGATTTTAGTAGCTCAATCTCTGTCAATAATCGGATTTCTATCAAATAGAACCTTCCCGCATGTAGTTCAAATCGTGGGTAGAAATCTAAATGCACCAGTTTTCAGGGGTACTGAAATTACTGCAGTAATTGCCTCGACTGTCATTCTTCTAACTGCTCGAGCGATTGGAATGCGGAGACGAAGAGCTTGGATTTTTGCAATAGTTTTGCAAGGCATTTTGATTCTGAATTCGGTAGTTCATAGTGTATTTAAATTTTTTGTTAGACATAACGATGAAGACATAGTTCTCCATTCTGCTGGTATCTCACATTTAATATTAGAAATTATAATTTTCTGCCTACTTCTTTTTTTTAGAAAAGAATTTAAAACTAAGTCAGATATCAAAACTGTGTTGAAATCGCTACTCTTCTTTTTGCAGGCGACGCTACTCTCATTCATTGTTGGACTCGTATTTGTCGGATTAGATGAGAAATCTTTTGTAATAAAGCCAAGTTTTTCAGAAATAATCGAAATTACTTTAAAAGGCCTTCTCGGCATTTCTGGTTCAGTTCAATATGTATCTGAAAGCGCCCAAGACCGCACCGAATATACCTTAGCGGCGCTTGGATTAGTCATTGCCGTTTTAGCTACGTGGCATTTTCTTAAACCCAATAGTTACAAATCAATAATTAGGAAAGAGAGTCTGAACGAAGTCCGATTGCTGTTGTCTCGTTATCCCGAGAACGATTCCTTGAGTTATTTTGCACTGCGCGATAACAAGAACTTCATCTGGTCAAAAAATATGAAGGCAGCGATTTCATATTCCGTTATAAATGGAGTCATGATTACTACTGGCGATCCGATTGGCGATCGCGAATCGTGGCCTTCAGCCATTGACGTCTTCTGTAACGAAGCTGATTCTCATGCTTGGATTCCTGCAGTTTACGGTTGTACGGAGGAGGCCGGTCTAATTTGGTCTCGCGAAACAGGTTTTGAATCTCTGGAAATTGGGGACGAGGCCATTGTTTTAGTCAACTCCTTCACGCTTGAAGGTCCGGAGATGAAAAAAGTTCGACAGATGGTAAATCAAATTCTGCGCAAAGAATATTCAACTTCAATTAGATTCATCTCTGAAATTGGGGCTGATGAATTATTGGCGCTAAGTAAACTCGCACATAAATGGCGGCGTGGGGGAAGTGAAAGAGGATTCTCCATGGCGCTCGGGCGTTTTCTTGATCCGATTGACCCAAATGTAGTTATTTCGTTGGCAATCCAAAATGGTGAGCCAATGGGCATGTTGCAATTTGTGCCCTGGGGAGAGAAAGGTTTCTCCTTAGATTCAATGCGGCGATCGTCTAATTGTGATCCCGGCGTAAATGAACTTTTGATTTCGGACACAATCGCATTCGCAAAATCAATTAACATCGAGCGAATCTCGCTAAATTTTGCAACTTTTAGAAGTATTTTTGAAAGAGGTGAGCGCTTAGGCGCAAGTCCATTGACTCGACTTTTCCACAAGATACTTCTATTTTTATCGAGATTTTTTCAAATGGAATCCCTTTATAAATTCAATACTAAATTCCTGCCAGTTTGGACTCCGAGGTACATTTTGTTTCCAGCGACTCGAAATTTAATAAAAGTCGTACTTGCAATTTTGATGGTTGAATTAATTATTCCCCTACCCAGGAGAAGAAAAATGACCAGTCTGAAAGAGAACTAGTGCTGGAATTAAATAGTGACCTTACTTTCTGGGTTTTTGCAACTTTATCGGGAGCAAGTCTTTTATTCTTACTTCTATTCTGGCGAAAATTATTTAAAAAGGGTTTGGTTAATCTTCTATTCCGATTTCTTTTGTTGGCACTCTGCCAAGTTCTCATAATTTCAACGCTAGGGATAGCTATTAATAAGAGAAATGGGTTCTATTCATCATGGGGCGATCTCATAGGTAGAACGACCGACTTCGCTGCTACAGCAGTCGCTTCAAACCAATTCATTACACTTGATGCAACTATTCTCAATGGTGGCGAGAGATCTTTCGATGGTCAAGTAATCATTAGGGATATCGTAAAGGGTGAAAATTCAGGTGTTTCTAATCTGGTTTATATCATCCTGCCAAAGAGCCTTGTGTCTCGGATTGAGAGCGGATTGCCCATTAATTTGAAGCAAACGAAAGTTTTCGAGTTTTTGGCAGGATATCCAGCTCAACCCGAGTTTTGGATTAGATCCTTAAACATTGCAAAAGCGTTATCTAATTCGGAGAATGCAAACCCAGGCACCTCCATTATTGGTGTGATTCCTGCAGTTAATATCGCAGGGAAACAAGATTTGGAGTGCATGAACTTTCCAAATGGTGGACCACAAGCAGAGACCTGGCTTACTACAGATTTACATGCTTTTGTGAATAATCGCTTGGGGATTAAGAATGTTCGATGGGGTCTGATTGGCGTTTCAACTGGTGGCTGGTGTTCTGCAATGCTCTCAATTAAACATGGAGATTTATTTTATGGCGCAGTTTCAATTGCTGGATATTATCGCCCAGCACTTGCAAAAAAGATAGATCCTGCAATCAGAGCGCATTTAAATAAAGTTTATGCCTTTCCGCAACTTGAGGATGCAATGTCTGGCAGAATAAATATGTTATTAATTGCAAGTAAAGGGGATCCTTACTCCTTTAAAGAAACTAAGAAATTTCGCGCCCTGGTTCATCCAAATATTGATTACAAATATATAGAAATTCCATCAGGTGGCCATAACGCTCGAGTTTGGATATCACAACTCGGCATTGCACTTGATTGGTTGAAAGTCTGAGAAAATACTGGCCGTAAAATGATTTAAGTTTTTTAATATAGTCGTGAATTACAAGGGTTAGCTCATCTATTCGTCTAGTTAACTTTGCAATCTCATTTGCAATGCGGAAAGGCAGGAGAGAACTTGGTTAAAAAAATAAATGGATATGGATCAAAGCCATGTCTTCCGTTATAAACCATCCAAATTGCGGGAAATACAAAGAGCCCGACAGATTTCTCTGTGAGGCTCTTGCTGTAACTCATTTAGTGCTGCGCAACACCGACTATGTTGGCGAAGTTTAGCACTTGGAATTGCACCCCTTTGACTAAGTCGCAGAAGATTAGCACTAGATTATTATTTTGTCTTGATTTCTTTTATGCACATTAAATTCTAATTCACAAAATATTTTTCAAAAAATCTAACAGAGTGTAACCAGGGCTAACTTTCGCATGCGAGTAGCTGTAGCTCAGTGGATAGAGCACCCTTTTGACTAAAGAGGATGTCGTGGGTTCGATCCCCACCAGTCACTCGCACACCAAATGGCTCCCGATTTAGTCACCGGGGGCCATTTCCTTATTTGAATTCTCAAGATTTTGGCACAGTGAATTGAATAGTTCGCTAACGAGGTTGCAAAAGGTGTCAAAAAGGAACCTTTCCTGATAGTCTTCGTGCAATCAAAGGAGGAGCTAATGGCCCAAACAGTGAAGCTTTCCGACGAACTCGTCGAGGATGCGAAGCGAATTGCGGCAATCGAACATCGCTCCGTTCCGCGTCAGATCGAGTTTTACTTTCGGATGGCCCTTATTGCAGAAGAGAATCCGGACCTATCGTTCAAATTGATCCGTGAGATCCTCAAAGCAGATGCGGAAGACGCGACAGAGGAATATGTCTTTGGGTAATGAGGGTTAATTCAAGTTCATCCTTCTCTAGAAATCTGAAGAAATTACACCCAAACCAGAAAAAAGCTCTGGATAGGGCGGTTCAAGTAATTACGGCAACTCCCGCTAAAGGCGAGTCGAAGGTTGGTGACCTTGTAGGAATTTCTATTTATAAATTCAAGGTTAATAAAATGGAATGGTTATTGGCATATCGAATTGTTTCCAAGAATCTGATCACACTGCTGGTTGTAGGACCCCATGAGAATTTCTACCGGAATTTAAAACGCGATTCGAATCCTTAAGAGATCAAGGTGTTGGCAAAGATTTGCCAAGCTAAAAGAGATTTACCAACTAGTGAGAGCGTGATGTAGGTGCGCTCGCCACGTAGATAATCGCTCCATTTACCGACCTTCTTGTATTGCAACCATTGCACAAGAGCGAATGAGTTGAAGAGTAAGAAGATAGAAAGAACGATTCCATAGACAAATGCAGGAGCAGAAGTTTCACCTACGCCACCGATTGAGAAGACATAGAAGAGAAGTGCAATCCACGGAACGATTCCAGCGATGCAACCAAAGATAAATGGCAGCCAACCACCATCACCTGGATTTTCGTATTTCTCCTGTAGCCAACCAAATAAAATCATTGAAGCATTAACGCCAAAGATTGAAATCAGAGCAGAAACTTCAGCGACGCCGGTAACTTGAGCAATTAAAACAATCATTACTGAAGAGCTGATGGAATATTCAATCCAGCGGAAGTAATTTCGCTTTGCTGCTAGGCCCGCGCTATAACGTGGGAAAAATTGTGGGCTTGCAACAATAAAATGTGCGAGCGCAGATAGGCCGAGGAAGATTGCGACCGTTAAGCCAACAGGAGTGCTAAAGAGCGTGACTGGTTGCGCGAATGTTGATCCGGGTGGGCCAGACATATATGTCGCAGTGACTGGAAGTGCGAAGTCATTGCTTAAGGCGAGGACCGCGGCCATTTGGGCGAGGTGAAGAGCTCCAGCAAAGATGTTTACTTTGCGAAGACCTTGCATGTTTATCTCTTTGCTCATGAGTTAAAGGGTAGCCGAGGGCTTAGAAAATAGGTGGGAGATCTTGCTATGTCGGCGGAAGTGAGACACCATTTTGACTAAGGATAAGTTTTGGTCGCAGGTGAAATCGGCCCGCCATTTCCTAACTCGTAGATATAGCCCAAAGTTTCTTTCGTATCAAAATAGTAATGAACATCGCCATCTATCCAGCCGGTCTGTGTTACCGGAATTCCACGTGCTGCAAAATCTGCAATAACTCCTGGGATAAGCGCATCAGGGAGGATTTCTTTAACATGATGCAAGCCTTCGCCTTCACTCTCAAGGTGCCGCCAATAAATATTTGGACCACGCACGGGCTGGATTAACTCCCACTCGATATCGCCTTCCCAACAGACGGCAATTATGAATTCGAAATCCTCTGTAACCAATTTCCCATCAACATGAAAGTCGCGAACAGTAGTTGGATTGAATGTCCGGACAGCCCATGGTCCGATTCCTAACATTTCATGCCAATTCTTTAGCGCCTTATCAATATCCTTTACAACGATAGCGATCTGCTTATATTTGCGAGGTGTTTTTGTGGGTTCCATATTCTCACGCTACTAGTTGGAGTAAAAAGATGTAAGCCCCAAAAAATCCTCGGTTGGGCTCAATTGTCGGCGATAGAGCGTAGGTTAGTAGCAGTCGATCAGGAGGGAGCAAGCCATGTTTGAACTTCTATTTGTTGCAGCGTTGGTCTATTTATATCTGGAGCGCAGGGCGCGAAAAAAGCGCGAAGGCCGCAAGGTGCGCGGTTTGGATGCTGAACTAAAGGCGATTATTGAAGATGATGGTGATAAAACCGGAATAGCATTTGAGATTAAGCAATATCTGTTATCGGTAATTGGAGATGACAAGAACGATGTTGAGAAATTCTCTGATTCGCGCATTGAACAGGCCGAGCGAATTTTGAATCGCGCGGGGCCAAGTGCGATGTATTGGATGACTGATATCGCAGCGCAATTAGCCTTCTTGGCTGCGGCGCAGATAAATGGAATCGCGACAAACATTGATGCGAAGGTAGGCGAGAGCGCAACACCAGAAGCGATTGTTAACGCAGTAGTTAAGGGCTAAGTCGTTGTTAAGAATCTTGCCGCATGGACCACATTTTCCATATGTGGGTGCGAACCGTACGTGGTTGGCTCATGATGGTTGTGATTTGGAAAGCAACATCTTCGGGGCGCAGATAATTTTTTAATTTATCCTCACCAGCGGTGCGACCAACGCCAAGTGCGAATTCAGTCTCAACGCCAGCAGGACAGACAAGTGCAACACGAACTCCCTTTGCGCGAAGTTCGCGATCAAGTGAACCAGCAAAACCAACTTGGGCATGTTTGGTTCCGGAATAGATTGCTTCGATATCGCCACCGCGAAATCCGGCGACTGATGCAACGATAATTACATCGCCCTCTTTCTTCGCCAACATTGTTGGAAGCGCGGCGCGGATAATGTGAACCGTACCTTCATAGTTTGTGCGCATCATGCGGTTTACATCTTCATCGCTGTGATCAAGGATTGAACCGTAGAAACCAATTCCGGCATTTGGAACGATGGTGTCAATGGTGCCGAAGTTATCGATGGCCGCCTTTGCAACCGCGCGAGAAATTTCAGGTTCTGAACAATCACCGGCGACATAGATTGCGCTCTCGCCGAGTGCGGCAACCACCTCTTTGAGGCGGGATTCGTTTCGGGCATTTAGAACAACTTTGCAGCCCATCTCAACTAAGGCTTTTGCAGCGGCAGCTCCGATACCTGAGGTCGCGCCAGTGATGATTACAACTTTTCCAGTTAGGTCACGCATCTGATATGTCATTGGGGAAGATTAGTGGAGGAGCAGCGCTTTTCCTATGCTTATGAGAACACAGTCGGTAATCTTTCACTATGCGAGACGCCAAGAAATTAGTTCTCGGTTTATTAATGGCGTTTCTTGTCACGTTCAATATTGCGCCGGTATCAGCCGCTGAAAAAATCACACTCGTGGCGGCCGATGATCATGATTTTGGTTATGTGCGAACCTTATTCAAGCATTGGATTGATGCGGATAAAGATGGATGTAATACCCGTTCTGAAGTTCTTATAACTGAGGCGATTGTGAAGCCGGTGGTTGGTGCAGGATGTTATTTATCAGGAGGCAAGTGGAGAAGTCCATATGATGGCAAAGTTTTCACAAATCCAACTGGTTTAGATATCGACCACATGGTCCCGTTGGCAGAAGCTTGGCGATCTGGGGCGTGGGCTTGGACCGCGGCGCAGCGAATGGCATATGCAAATGATTTAGAAGATCCGCGGACGCTGTTGGCGGTAACGGCTACTTTGAATCGCTCGAAGGGCGATAAGGATGTGGCGCAGTGGTTGCCACCAAAAGGGCAATGCACTTATATTTCGAATTGGATTGCGGTGAAGTGGCGTTTTGATTTATCGATTGACCCGATTGAGAGTGAATTTTTGCGCAC
>QYQH01000058.1 GCA_007280395.1 Actinomycetales bacterium
CCAAAATTCGAGATCACTATTTTCAGAAGTGCGAAGAGGGGGGCTCAATAAAATTAATCCTTTGATTCTTGCATCCCTTGCATACTTAAGAGCCAAGTCTGTTCCGAATGACCAGCCCATAACCCAGAGTTTTTCAACACCTAATTGATTAAAAGCAAAATTAATTGCGGCTTCGACATCATATTTTTCAGTTACGCCTTCACCAAAAATTCCTTCACTAGTCCCTGAATCAGATGAGGTGCCACGAGTGTTGAAGCGAATAATTTCGATACCTGTCATATTTGGCAGCCGGTTGGCCGCTTTCTTAAGAATGTGGCTATCCATCATTCCACCAGCTGTCGGAAGTGGGTGTAGGCAGAGAATTGACCCAACTCGGTTACCGATCGGAGTGGCCACCTCCCCAATCAAATTCAGGCCATCTGCGGTGTGAATTGCTATTGATTTTCGATTAGCCGGCAACACAGTACTTGGGCGTATTAACTCTGGCACGAAATAAGTTTAGTCTTTAGCCATGGAAACTTATGAATCAAACACTTTTGATAGCTACAACCCAGTTGATGGAAGTGTTCTCGCCAGCTATCCAAATACTTCGGCAAGCGATGTCAATGGCGCAGTCAATCGCGCTCGTGCAGCCAGTGTCGCATGGCAGGCGCTTGGCTTTCGTGGTCGACGTAAAGTTCTTTTAAAGTGGGCAGCAGATATAACCAAGAACGTAGAGGAAATTGCCGAATTAGTTCGGGCCGAAACCGGCAAACCGATTAGCGATTCAACTTTAGAGGCAACTCTGGCTCTCGGCCATCTTGCTTGGGCTGCGAAACACGCAGAGAGCGTTCTCTCGAAACAACACCGTCCATCTGGTTTATTGATGTTCAATATGAAAACAAATGTAACTCGCGTACCAATGGGAGTTGTTGGAGTTATTGGGCCTTGGAATTATCCAATTTTCACGCCGATGGGATCGATTGCATATGCACTGGCTGCTGGCAACACCGTGGTCTTCAAGCCAAGTGAATTTACGCCAGGTGTTGGCTATTGGCTTGCGACAAGTTTTGCAAATATTGCGCCATTTCCAGATATCTTTACTTGTGTTACGGGATTACCAGATACCGGCAAGGCACTTACTGAAGCCGCTGTAGATAAAATCTCATTTACCGGTTCAACTCGTACCGCAAAGAAAGTTGCGGCAGCCTGTGCGGAGCGCATGGTTCCAGTCGTGCTTGAATGCGGCGGTAAAGATCCAGTAATCATCGCAGCTGATGCTGATATAAATCGCGCAGCTGAATATTCGCTCTGGTCTGCAATGTCTAATGCTGGGCAAACTTGTATCGGCGCTGAGCGGATTTATGTTGTAGATAAAGTTGCAGATAAATTTATTGCAAAAATAACCGACCTTGCTAAGCAGATTCATCCTGGTGAAGATGCTAATTATGGACCAGCAACAGCGCCCTCACAATTAAAGGTCATTCAAAGCCATATTGATGACGCCGCGGCAATGGGTGCAAAGTTTGCAATCGGTGGCGTTGATTCTGTTAAGGCGCCATATGTTGAACCAGTGATCATGTTAGATGTTCCGGAAAATTCAACTGCAGTGACTGAAGAAACTTTCGGACCAACTCTGGTAATCAATCGAACATCAGATATTGCCGAGGCTATTGCCTTGGCAAATGCAACTAGATATGGACTTGCCGCATCTGTTTGGTCGAAGCGAAATGGTGAGAAGATTGCATCGCAATTGCAATGTGGAATGGTTTCAGTCAATTCAGTAATCGCTTTTGCGGCTATCGCATCGGTGCCATTTGGCGGCGTTAAAGATAGTGGATACGGTCGCGTTCATGGGCCAGAAGGTTTAATGGAATTTACCTACCCAAGAACTGTTGTAAAAACTATATTTAATATTCCAATTGTTTTCACTACTTTTGGTCGTACTAAATTTGCAGATAAATTTATTAAATTTGCAATTAAGACGCTGCACTCAAAGGGAATAGGTTAAAAATTACTAGTAACGCGGTGCACCTTTAGATCGAAGTGTTCTAGGTTTGCGATCATTTCGCTTCGTCCAACAAACCGTGTGCCAATGTCTGCGTGATTCCACATCTTCTTCCAGCCAAGCCACTATGTGTGGTGTGGCTGTTGGAATTAATTGATCACAACCTGGACAGCGATATGGTTTTGTGGAAGTTGATCCGGTAATTCTGCGCACACGATAAATTCCCTCTGAGTGCTCTTCAATCATCTCACCGGATGACAATGAAATATCGCGCTCTTCCTCACTATCAGGCGCCCGTTTCTGGGACCTTTTCGGATGATTTCTGCGCGGACTCACAGCCTTATTCTCTCGCGACCATTCCGATATTCCCAACTTTTAGGGCAAGATACCGACGTGGTAAATGAATTGGCAATTTCTGTTCGAGGGCTTCGAAAGACATATACCTCGAAGGCCAACGGCTCGAAAGATGCAGTCGCTGGCATTGATCTTGAAGTTAAGTCCGGTGAAATCTTTGCAATCCTTGGCCCAAATGGCGCCGGTAAAACCACAACGGTTGAAATTCTTGAAGGTTATCGAGATCGAGATGGTGGCGAGGTAAAAGTTCTTGGCCAAGATCCTGCAAAACTGGGAAACGATAGTTGGGCTTGGCGAAATCGTATTGGAATAGTTTTACAGTCGACTAATGACTCCCAAGATTTATCGGTATCCGAAACTGTTAGCCATTTTGCTAATTACTACTCCAATCCCCGTGATCCAGATTCGGTAATTCACGATGTTGGTTTGGATGAGAAGAAGCACGCTCGAATTCACACTCTCTCCGGTGGGCAACGCCGGCGACTGGATGTTGCGCTCGGGATTATTGGTAATCCAGAGATCCTATTTCTAGATGAACCGACGACGGGTTTTGATCCCGAAGCGCGCCGGGCCTTCTGGGAACTAATACGCAACCTGCGTGATGAGGGAAGAACAATCCTGCTCACAACCCATTATTTGGATGAAGCAGAGGCTTTGGCTGACCGGGTAGCAGTAATAGTTGATGGAAAAATAATAGAGGTATCAACTCCGGAGAACCTTGGTGGCAGAAACACTGCAAAGGCTCGAATTAGTTGGCTTGAGAATGGCGCGAAGCAAGAGATTGAAAGTGACTTTCCGGCGGCTGAGGTTGCAAAACTGTCAAGAAAATTTGGGGGCGAAGTTCCAGAGCTAACCGTGATTAGACCATCTCTTGAAGATATTTACTTGAAGATGATTGGGCAGTTATGAGACCAAATATAATAAAGGTTGGGTTCCTACGCGGTGGTCTAGAGATAAAACAATTCATGCGCCAACGCGAGTCTGTAGTTTTCACTCTCCTCTTTCCGGTGATGTTGTTATTTATCTTTGGTTCAGTATTCAAAGGCGATCTCGCACCAGGTGTGACATTTAGTCAATACTTTGTCGCCGGCATGATCGCATCTGGTCTTGTTAATACTGGATTCCAGCAACTCGCAATAATGATTCCACTTGAGAGAGATTTTGGAACTTTAAAACGACTTCGCGGAACACCAATCTCACCAATTTCATACTTCATTGGGAAAGCGGTATTAGTTTTTGTTGCAATGATTGTTCAAGTAGGCGCTCTCATGGGCTTCGGTGCAGCGCTCTTTGGTCTAGACCTCCCAAACACAACGACGCGATGGCTTCGTTTTATCTGGTTAATACTTCTTGGCAGTATCTGTTCCACAATTCTCGGAATCGCCTTTTCTGCTATTCCAAAGAATGGTCGAGGAGCCTCTGCTGTTGTCTCTCCGATTGTGATTATTCTGCAATTCTTTAGTGGCGTCTTCTTTGTATTCTCAACTCTTCCACAGTGGATGCAGCAATTCGCTGCACTCTTTCCGCTTAAGTGGCTTACCCAAGGAATGCGTTCAGTATTTCTGCCCGAAAGTTTTGCTACCCAAGAAGTTGCAAAGAGTTGGGAGATTCCACAGATTGCAATCGTCCTGCTTCTTTGGACTGTTCTTGGAACAATCCTGGCTCTAAAGACATTTAAGTGGTCTGAAAAGTGAAGAAGTTACTAGCTCTTTCTCTCTCCACTTCACTTCTTATCCCAACGCAAGCCTATGCGGCGACTAGTAAGCCAACTCCTAAACCATCAGTTACTAAAGCATCTACTACTAAAGCCAAGATAGTGAAAAAGTCGGCGACCAAAAAACCTTTTATTAAAAAACCTATCGTAAAGAAGAAGGTTGTAAAGCGAAAGAAGAAACTACCGGAGAAGAAACCACCTAAATGGCCGCCGGGTGGCTTTGAAAAGAAGGGTGAGCTTTATGCAAAAACCGCCACCCCGAAAGAGCTCCTAATTGCAGGTACTGAAAATAAATATATTCAGAAGAACTTAATTGCCTATTGCCACAAAGTCGCCTGTCTTGGCATCTTCGTCGGATCTGAAACCGGATGTGATTGGTGGGAAATTAATTCAAATGTTCTCGGTATCGATCCAAATAACCCTACTGAACGAATAATCCTTGGTTCATTGATAACCTCAGTTTCTGGTTCAAAGGCGAAGACGATTAAAGCAATTTTGCTAATAAGTGATGAACCAATTGCTGATGGTTTAGGAATTGGCGCTTACACGGCAAACTGTCGAATCGGAATACCGACAGGGGAAATTTCAAGCAATACCTACACAATAAGCCCAAATAGAAGTTAGCGATTAGCTCCGGGAACCCAGAGAATATCGCCTTCGCTCTTATTTTCATGGCGAGCAAGTACAAAGAGTAAATCTGAAAGGCGATTCAAATACTTAGCGGTGAGTGAGTTAACGCCACCTCCGAATTGGTGAATCGCATGCCAAACGCTTCGCTCTGCGCGGCGAGTAACAGTTCGGGCAACATGCAATAGCGCCGATGCTGGAGTTCCTGAAGGCAGAACGAAGCTGTGCAGTGGTTCAAGGCTTGAGTTGTAATGATCTATCTGTTCTTCTAAATATACAATCTGAGATTCGATAACTCGAAGTGGTGGAATCTTTGGTTCATCAATTACTGGAGTACATAGATCAGCGCCGACATCAAATAAATCATTTTGAATTCGGATTAATAACTTAACAATTTGTGGGTCTGCAATCTGACCAAGTGCCAGAACGACGCCAATTGATGAATTAGCTTCATCCACGGTTGCATAAGCCTCTAACCGTGGATCATTCTTTGAAGTTCGGCTCATATCCCCAAGTGAGGTTGTGCCATCGTCACCAGTTTTTGTATAGATTCGCGTTAGATTTACCATGGGGTGAGCCTAATTCACTCACTACGATTAGACCACTCGAAACTAGGAAGCTGGAGGTGATCGCTATGGAAAATACTAATGAATATTTCCAAATTGTCGGCGGCACCCGACTTGCCGGTGAAGTTACGGTCTATGGCGCAAAGAATTCCGCCCTCAAGTTAATGGCAGCATCTCTTCTTGCGGTAGGCGAAACAATAATTGAAAATGTTCCTGATATTGCCGATGTCCATATTATGGAAGAGCTCTTAACTCGCCTTGGTTGTAAATGTTCTTATGACAGAGCAACACTCAGAATGAAAATACTTGTTCCAGAAGTACCAGGCCATCGCGCCGATTACGATTTGGTTCGTAAGATGCGAGCCTCGATAAATGTCTTGGGGCCACTTGTAACTCGCGTAGGTGAAGTTGAAGTTGCTCTTCCAGGCGGCGATGCAATTGGTTCTCGTGGAATTGATTTCCATATCAAAGGTTTGATTGATCTTGGAGCCGAAGCTCACTCTGAACATGGCTATGTTATTGCGACCGCTCCTAATGGATTAATAGGCGCGGCAATCTCACTTGATTTTCCAAGTGTTGGTGCTACCGAAAATATAATGACCGCTGCTGTTCTTGCGAAGGGTGTCACAACAATCGATAACGCAGCTCGCGAACCTGATGTTGTAGACCTTGGTGAATTCTTAATAGCAATGGGTGCAAAGATTGAAGGACTTGGTACACCAGTCATAACAATCACCGGTGTTAAAGAGTTGAAGCCAACAACACATGCAACACTTTCAGATCGCATCGTCGCTGGTACTTGGGCCTTTGCGGCTGTCATGACTCAAGGTGACATAACAATTCATGGTGGTCGCCCAGAACATCTAGAAGTTCCGCTAGATAAATTAGTTGCAGCGGGAGCAGTAATCACAACAACGGCAGATGGTTTTCGAGTACGAATGGATAAGCGCCCGGTTGCTATAGATATTGCAACACTTCCCTACCCAGGATTCCCAACCGACTTACAACCATTTGTTATTACTATGAATTCAATCGCTGAAGGAAATTCCATCGTGACCGAAAATGTCTTCGAAGGTCGTTTCATGTTTGTCAGTGAACTACAACGACTTGGCGCAGATATCCATGTTGATGGCCACCACGCATCTATTGCCGGTAAAAAACAACTATCTGGTGCACCCGTAGCCGCAACTGATATTCGTGCAGGTGCAGGGCTTGTCCTTGCTGGGCTTGTAAGCGAAGGAATTACAACGGTTGAGGGCGCCTTCCACATTGATCGTGGTTATCCAGGATTTGTTGAAGCGCTGCAATCACTTGGCGCAAAAGTTTCGCGCCACATCTAAATTATTTTCTAATCAGCTGATTCACCGAGAATTGATACTCGGTTATTTGAAACAGAGATAAACCCACCGTGAATATTAAACTCCTGAGTTGTGCCATCAACCACTTTGATACTTACTTGACCATCAACTAAAACGCCAAGAAGCGGTGTGTGACCTGGCAATACACCGATGTCACCTTCTAGCGTGCGAGCCGAAATCATCTTCGCCTCGCCAGACCAGACCCGCTTCTCCGGAGATACAACTTCAACAGTTAAGTTTGCAGACATTTGGGATTATGCCTTTGCCAATTCTGCTGCGCGCTTTTCAACATCTTCCAAGCCGCCGCACATGAAGAATGCTTGTTCTGGAACGTGATCGTACTTTCCATCTGCAAGCGCTTCGAATGCTGCGATTGTTTCTGTTAGTGGAACGAATGAACCATCAAGTCCAGTGAAGACCTTTGCCACGAATGTGTTCTGTGACAAGAAGCGCTGGATACGACGGGCACGTCCAACAAGAATACGATCTTCTTCAGACAATTCATCGATACCAAGAATTGCAATGATGTCTTGTAGATCCTTGTAGCGCTGAAGGATCTGCTTTACTCGGTTTGCAACACGGAAGTGGTGCTCGCCGATGTAACGTGGATCCAAAATACGTGATGTTGAGTCGAGTGGATCTACCGCAGGATAGATACCAAGTTCGGAAATTGGACGAGACAACACTGTTGTTGCATCCAAGTGTGCGAATGTTGTGTGTGGCGCTGGGTCGGTGATGTCATCCGCAGGAACATAAATTGCCTGCATCGATGTAATCGAGTGACCACGAGTCGAAGTAATACGTTCCTGTAGCTGACCCATTTCATCAGCAAGTGTTGGTTGGTAACCCACTGCAGATGGCATACGTCCAAGAAGTGTTGATACTTCAGAACCTGCTTGTGTGAAACGGAAGATGTTATCGATGAATAGAAGCACATCTTGCTTCTGAACATCGCGGAAGTATTCCGCCATTGTTAGCGCTGAAAGAGCAACGCGAAGACGCGTTCCAGGTGGTTCATCCATCTGGCCGAAGACCAATGCAGTCTTATTGATAACGCCAGTCTCGGTCATTTCCAAGAACAAGTCGTTTCCTTCACGGGTACGCTCACCAACACCGGCGAATACAGATACTCCACCGAAGTTTTCAGCAACACGATAAATCATTTCCTGAATC
>QYQH01000016.1 GCA_007280395.1 Actinomycetales bacterium
CCTTCTTTGACATAGGCCCTATCTTGCCTCAATTGTGATGATGCGCGTGCGATTGGTATCGTTGCGCCACTCAATGATTTCCATCGGTCCGGGTGGCGGAATTGGCAGACGCGCTAGCTTGAGGTGTTAGTTCCCGCAAGGGATTAGGGGTTCAAGTCCCCTCTCGGACACGAGAAGTAAAATCGCAACTCGTTAAATCACACAATGAATGAGTTAACCAAAGGGAGAAAAATGCAGTCAAAAGGATACGCAGTTCTAGAGGCATCAAAGGCCTTAGTTCCATTTACTTTTTCTAGACGTGAATTGCGACCAGGAGATGTTTCACTGCAGATTGAATATGCAGGAATTTGCCATTCAGATATCCATCAAGCCCGCGAAGAGTGGGGGCCAGCAATATTTCCTATGGTGCCAGGTCACGAAATTGCGGGTGTTGTAACAGAAATTGGAAGTTCGGTCACAAAATTCAAAGTTGGCGACCGCATAGGTGTCGGTGTCTTCATAGATTCTTGTCGTAAATGTGACTCCTGCAAAGCGGGACTTGAGCAATACTGCATCGAGGGAATGACCGGTACTTACAATGGTTACGAGCGCGATGGCAAAACAGTTGCACAGGGCGGATACTCCGACACTTTCGTTGTCGATCAAGATTACGCCGTAACAATTCCAGCGAATTTAGATATGGCGGGCGTCGCACCACTTTTATGTGCCGGTATCACTCTCTATTCACCACTTAAGAATTGGGGAGCCGGAAAAGGTAAGAAGGTTGGAATCATCGGGCTTGGCGGGCTTGGGCACATGGGAGTTAAATTTTCAGTCGCACTTGGCGCTCATACAACCGTCTTTTCGCATTCTCCTTCCAAAGAGGCGGATGCAAAGAAGATGGGGGCGCATGATTTCGTCGTAACAAAAGATCCAGCAACTTTGGAAGCGATGGCCAAAGATTTCGATTTGATTCTAAATACAGTTTCTGCGGATATGGATTTGACGCCATTCCTAGAACGTTTGAAATTGGATGGAACCTTGGTATTGATCGGTTTGCCGGGCAAACCATATGAAATCAGTACGCCAACACTTCTAGCTCAGCGCCGCTCTCTTGCAGGTTCAATGATTGGTGGAATTTCACAGATCCAAGAAATGCTTAACTTCTGCGGTGAACACAATATTGTCAGCAATGTTGAAGTAATCGAACCTTCATATATAAATGAGGCGTACGAGAGAACAGTAAAAAGCGATGTGAAGTATCGCTTCGTAATTGATGCGAAGAAGTTCTAAATTCGCTAGTTAAAATTATGTAGTAACGCTGCAATCATTGGAGCAAGGAATAGTGCTGGCAGGAGATTTCCTACCGGCACTTGTTTTATTTTGAGCATGCGCAAACTTATTCCAAGAAGCAGAATTCCACCGGTAACGGTCATCGCTAATATTTGATAATCCGGCAACACTGCGCCAAGAACGAGTCCGACACCAGTCCAGGTGAATTGATAAATCCCAACCGGGACCGCCGAAACCGCAACTCCCCAACCTAAAGTTGCCGCAAATGCGATGGAAGTGACACCGTCAAGAATGCTCTTAAGAACTAATAGATCAATCCCAGCGCCCGTGCCATCACTGATTGAACCGAGTATTGCCATTGGGCCAATTGCGAATAAAAGTGATGCTGATACAAAGCCATCAACGAATGGACTTGAACCATCCGGATCAAATCGATTTTTCAAACTGATGCCAACGACTTCTAACCGCTTCTCAATCGCAAGAGCGTTTCCAATTAGTGCACCCAACAGAAGCGAAGCAAGAATCGTAAGGATTGCCCAGCCTTTCGGAAGGGCCTCTACAAAATCTTTGTTCCACAAAAAACGAACGGCATCTGCGGCAGCCAATAACGTTACAAAACCGAGGGCTGTTGTGATGAGGTCTCGAGTTTCTTCTTTAAATTTTGAACCAGCAAAAATACCTATTCCTGAACCAACAAGTATTGCAAGAATATTAATTATCGTTCCAAGACCCGTAAACATCTGCTTAAACCTCCGATCGAATCGGTAGACTCTAACAGTGAATTTAAGAGGCGTTGGTGAGAAAATTACTCACTTCCTGAAACCGGCAAGAACAATCCCGATCACGCCCTGGACGGCAAAAAACCGTTGGGCTTTAACCCCACGAATTGGTGTTGTTTTGTTTTTGGGATTAGCGCTATTCGGTCTAGGTGAATCACTTTTAATTCAATCGACAATTGGAAACTCCCCTTGGGTTGTATTGGCCGAAGGTCTGTCGCTTCAAACTGGACTCACGATCGGAGAAAGTACCGCCCTAGTTTCAATCTGCGTTTTTGCGCTCTGGTGGCCATTACGAGAGAAACCAGGACTTGGAACTTTAAGCAATATTGTGGTTATTGCGGTATTCATCCAGATTGGCGTTGACCATGTGCCAGAGGTTCGTGACTTTCTGTTTCTGCAGATTCTCTACGTTTTAATCGGAATTGGTTTAGTTGGTGCAGGCTCGGCTCTATATATAACTTGCGGAATGGGACCTGGACCTAGAGACGGACTTATGACATCAATTCACCGACATACCGGAATCAGAATCTCTAGAGCAAGGCTTAGCGTTGAGCTAACTGTTCTCATCATTGGAAAATTGCTGGGAGGATCGCTCGGCATCGGAACTGCAATGTTCGCCCTCTTCATTGGTAATTCAATTGCAACGAACTTGGGCTTGGTCTCTAAAATTTCCAATCGATTGCGGTAACACCTAATTTTGCTAGCTTGGCGTTGGCTTCACTAAAGGGTTTAGAACCGAAGAAACCACGATAAGCCGAGAGTGGACTTGGATGTACTCCGATTATTAATTTCGATCTATCTATTAGCGGTGCAAGCTCCTGTGCGCTCTTCCCCCATAAAATAAAAACAACTGGCCGTTGCGAAAGAAATTTGATCACCGCTTCAATAAAAATCTCCCAACCTATATTCGTATGCGCCTGACTTAAATGCGGTGTTGTTGTAAGAACTCGATTCAGAAGAAATACGCCTCTATTTTGTAACGGTGAGAGATTTCCGTTGCTGGGAATCACTCCAACATCTTCGGATAATTCTTTAAAAATATTCTTAAGAGTGGGAGGTATTTTCTTAACATCGCTTGGGGCGCTAAAAGCCAAACCCATGGCGTGTTCTGGTGTTGGATATGGGTCTTGGCCCAGAATCACTACCTTGATAGATTCAATGGGAAGTTCGAAGGCTTTGAAAATTAAACCATCTTCTGGAATACGCAATTTAGGAAGATCAATTCTAGACAAAAGGCGTTTTGAGTCTGGAATAGCTTCCTGCCATTGCGAGGGTAGCTTTTCGTAGAGCATTCAGTCAGTCCTAACTGATTGCGTTAGCTGTAAAACGATTATTAGTCATAGCAACGTTGATTGGCATCTCATAGGCGGTAGTTAAATTCTCTGAAGTGACGACTCCAGCTATAGCGCCACTTGCAACTATATTTCCTGATTTCAACAAGAGCGCATGGGTTGAGCCAGCAGGAATTTCTTCTATGTGATGTGTAATCATAAGCGTTGCAGGTGAGTATGGATCGGATGCGAGGGCGTCAAAGCGGCGAAGCAGGTCTTCACGACCACCTAAATCCAAACCAGCGGCCGGCTCATCAAGTAAAAGAATTTCTGGATCGGCCATAAGTGATCTCGCGATAAGCGTTCGCTTCTTCTCACCTTCGCTTAGCGTGAAGAACTTTCGCTCCGCTAATTCGCGAACTCCGAGAGTTGTTAAAAGTCCTTGCGCTCTAGATTCATCCCAAAGTTCATATGCTTCTTGCCATCTACCTAAAATTGCATACGCTGCGGTTAAAACCACATCCAAAACTTTTTCATCTTCAGGAAATTGGTTTACCAGGGTTGATCCCATGAAACCAATTCTGGGGCGAAGCTCAAATACATCTACAGCGCCTAACTTCGATCCGAGAATATGGACAGCGCCAGTAGTTGGATGAATCTGACTAGAACAGAGTGAGAAGAGCGTTGATTTTCCGGCGCCATTGGGACCAAGAATTACCCATCGTTCATTCTCATTAACTTGCCAATCAATTGGACCAAGAATAGTTTTACCGTCACGAACAACAGTTACATTCTCTAGTTGCAGAACCTGAGCCACAGGCGTAAAGATACCTGTATCGGGAGCAAGTTAATGCGCCGAACCGCTAATCTAGGACCATGAGCCAAGAAAAAATTCAACATACTGGCCTAATACTAATTTCTGGAATCGATGCTCCAGGAGTTACTCAAGCCCTTTTTGCTACCTTAGAACCCTTCGCCATAACAATTTTAGATATTGAGCAAGTTGTAATAAGAGGGCGGTTGATCTTGACGGCTCTGATCTCTCTCGATCCGGCTCATGGATCTGCAATCGAGAAAGATCTTTTAGAAAAAACCAATAAACTAGGTTTGGATTTGGCTATTGATTTTACTGATGAATCGAAGCGAGATGTAAAAAGCTCAAACTTGCACATTGTGGCGCTCTCGCAAGAGCTATTGCCATCTGGAGTAGCCGCTCTCGCCACAAAGATTGCAGAACAAGGCGGGAATATCGACCGAATTCATCGCACCGCCTCCTATCCCCTAACGGCAATCGAATTTGAAGTTACTCTCGAATCAAATGAGAACGACCTTAAAATTATCCAACGCGAACTTGCGGAAATAGCTCGCGCGAATGGGATTGATATTGCAGTAGAACAAAGTGGGCTAACCAGGCGTGCGAAAAGAATTGTCTTGCTCGATATGGATTCAACCCTTATTCAACAGGAAGTTATAGATTTAATTGGTTCTAGATATGGAGTTGGAGATCAAGTCGCTGCCATTACCGATTCTGCGATGCGAGGTGAATTAGATTTCGTCAGTTCATTAAGCGCCCGCGTTGCGCTTTTAACTGGTGCTGATGTAGCAATTCTTGATGAAGTTAAAGCTGAGATAACTCTCACCCCAGGAGCTCGAACTTTGATTCGCACATTGCACCGTCTGGGCCACAAGGTCGGCGTTGTTTCTGGTGGCTTTCTAAATGTGATCGAACCTTTGTTGAAGGAATTGAATATAGATTTCTACCGTGCAAATACTTTAGAGACCTCCGATGGAAAATTGACTGGAAAATTGACTGGGGCGATTATTGATCGGGCCGCAAAAGCAGATGCGCTGCGGGAATTCGCCGCTAAAGAAGGTGTTGCTCTCTCTCAGACAATTGCAATCGGTGATGGCGCTAACGACCTGGGGATGCTTGAGATAGCCGGACTAGGAATTGCTTTCAATGCTAAACCAGCCGTTCAAGCGGCAGCAGATAGCTCGATAACCTCACCATATCTAGACTCTGTTTTATATCTGATGGGAATTACGCGCAAAGAGATTGAAAGTGTGGACCTCGAAAGCTAATTACTAAAGACGACAAGCGTGGATATCAGTTACCAGAATCCCTCTAGCACCAACCGACCACAACTCATCCATGATTCTATTTATGTCAGAACGTTTAACCATTGCTCGAACTGCGTTCCAGTCTGATTTCTGAAGTGGCGAAATAGTTGGTGATTCGATTCCAGGAGTCAACGCACAGGCGCGTTCCAGGTCAATGCTTTTAACGTCGTAGTCAACCAAGACGTATTGCCGCGCAATAACAACACCACTTAATCTACGTGCCAGTGTGTCGATGACCGGAAGTTGGGTTGAGCCGTTACGCGTGATCAAAATCGCTTCACTCTGCAGAAGAACATCACCGAATATGGCTAGACCCGCAGCCCGCAGCGTTCCACCGGTCGAAACTACGTCAGCAATCACATCTGCAACGCCAAGTCGAATAGCACTTTCTACAGCGCCATCCAATCGAACAATAGCGGCTTTCATATTTTTACTAGCCAAATAACTTTGTAGCAATCCAGGATATGCAGTAGCAATTCTTTTGCCCACGAGATCTGCCTCACGAAATTTTTCTGCAAAGGGTCCGGCAAATCTAAAGGTGCTTTTACCGAAATCAAGTGGCAAAATTTCTGAAGCATCGGCCCCTGAGTCCAGCAATAAATCTCGGCCAGTTATTCCTGCTTCAAGCTCGCCGCTTCCAACATAGACCGCGATATCTCTAGGTCGTAAGTAGTAAAATTCCACGTCATTATCGGGATCGATAAATACCAAATCTCTAAGGTCTGTACGTTGGCGATATCCAGCCTCTTTAAGCATTAACGCAGAACTCTCCGCGAGTGAACCCTTATTTGGTACGGCAATCTTGAGAGTCACAGTTTTCCTATCTATAGCTTCTTGTAAACATCGCCTAATTTAATTCCACGAGCAATCATTAGTACTTGAAGATGGTAGAGGAGCTGACTAATTTCAAGTGCTAGTTCGTCATCACTTTGGTACTCCGCTGCTATCCATACCTCGCCCGCCTCTTCAATAATCTTCTTACCGATTGCGTGGATTCCCGAATCCAACTCCTTGACCGTCCGAGAATCAGCAGATTTGGTCATAGCTAATTGATTCAACTCTTCCCACAACGAGTCAAAGCTTTTCATGCCCAAATTTTAACCTACTTAGTACCCAACAAGTTCACTAATTAGAACGTGCAGCCGTCCGAAGCAATTCCACCATTTGACCCGGATTATCTGCCTTGAATACCGCGCTTCCTGCAACAAATGTGTCAGCCCCAGCGGCGCTAGCTACAGCAATTGTTTCAAGCGATATTCCGCCGTCAACTTGCAGCCAGATCTTCCCGAAATATTTACGATCAATCTCCGCCCGAGCCTGTGAAACCTTGGACATCATGTCCGCCATAAAACTCTGTCCGCCAAATCCAGGTTCCACAGTCATGATTAGAACCATATCAATTTCATTCATTATGGGAGCCAAGAGTTCAAATGGCGTATCAGGCTTCAAAGCGATACCAACCCGAGAGCCTTCGCTCGCAATCATGGCGATAGTTTCATGTGGTTTATTACTAGCTTCTAAATGGAAGGTAACACTTGCCGCGCCACACTTAGCGTACAAATAGGCCTGCTCATCTGGGTCAGCAATCATTAAATGCACATCGACCGGAATTGAAGTTTCCGAAATAATCTTCCGAGATTCCTCTAACGAGAATGTCTTATTGGGAACAAAAATATTATCCATTACATCGAGGTGCAAGAGGTCGGAAGTATCAGAAATTCTTTTAATCTCTGAAGCGAGATTATTGCGGTCAGCGCTGAGAATACTTGGGCAAATCCGGATCACAGTTCCGCCCTTTCCTCATTATCGACGCTTAACTATACTTAAAAATAATGAGAATTACTTTGCTTTTTGGAGCAACGCCATAAACATAGAATCTGAGCTATCAATATGAGTCCACAACTGAAGAGTTCCATCATCGCTAACCCCAGTTTTGCCTGCAGGTGAAAATTCCGAAATATTTAGAATCTGTAGATCCTTGTGACGGTACTGAGCATCCAATACTTGACCCTTGGTTTCAGCCAATAACGGTGAACAAGTTGCGAAAGCGATAATGCCACCTGGATTCAACATCTCATAAGCGGAATCAATCAACTCTCGTTGCAGTGGCAGTAACTCCTTAAGATCGCTCAAAGTTCGGCGCCATCTGGCTTCCGGTCTACGACGTAGCGCCCCAAGTCCTGAGCATGGCGCATCTATAAGAATACGATCAAACTTCTTGCCGAAACTTGCATAGTCACGACCATCAAGAGAAATAATCTTAGATTTGGGAATAACTCGGGCGACTAATTCTGCCCGATGCTCACTTGGTTCATTTGCAAGGAATTCATAAGAATCCGCACTTTGATCAAGTAAATTATTTAAGAGTGCAGCCTTTCCACCAGGTCCAGCACATAAATCCAGCCACTGTTCTGAGCTTACATCTTTTGTTGCAAAAAAAATCTCTGAAATTAATTGCGAACCCATATCTTGAATCCCGGCTCGCTTATCCTTGATTGCGGGATACTCATTCGGTAAATGATCCGATAGAACTGCGTAAGTTCCCAGCGGTAACTTCGTGCCACCGACTGCAAGAATTTCAGCGACCGTTGATTTTCCAGGCCATGCAACGATATGTGGTGCGACTGGAACATTGTTTATCTTTAGGAGCTCGGTTACGGCGCCCCAATTTCTCAATTGATCGAAGTAGGAAGAAATAATCCAGGTTGGATGCGAGTAAAGAATCGCAAGTTTATCTAGGTTCGAAATAGATGGATCCTCTTCTAACCGCTCGTAAATTTCCAAGTCCGTTGAAATTGAACGAAGGATTGCATTTACATAACTCGCTTTCGATTCGCCAGCAACCGCCCGCGCCACTTCCACTGTTTCACCAACGGCCGCATGTATCGGAACGCGCATCTCAAAAATTTGGTGGATACCTAGTCGGAGAAGATCCATAATCTTCTCATCAAGTTCAGCCAAGGATCTATCTGCTTTTTTAGAGATTGCATAATCATGTTTTCCTTGCATACGCAGAGTTCCATATGCGAGTTCCGTAGCAAATGCGCGGTCCCTCAATTCAAGATCTGAATTATCGAGAAGTTCTGGAAGCCGAAGGTTTGCATACGCCCCGCCACGATTGACTTGAGAAATTAAATCGTAGGCTAAAAGCCTTGCGGCGCCGGGTTTCGGTTTTGAAAATTGTTTACTACTCAAACTTCGATCCTTGAATCAAACGTGCTCCGCGCGCAAAATCCGCGCCACTCATTCGCTTTTTTCCTGCCGGGATAACTTCATTAATCTGAATAACGCTGTCTGCCGTTCGAACGAGTAGTTCTCCCCCGACAACTTCAATGTCTCCAGCGCTTATCAAAGAGTTTGGCGCTAGAACTTCTCTCAAACCAAAGAGAGATATGCGCTCACCATCAAAAACGCTCCAAATACCTGGGTTATCCGATAGGGCTCGGTCTTGTCGAAGAATTGTTTCCGTAGGACTAGACCAATCAATGCGCGCCATGTCTTTCGATATCTTCGGGGCAAGTGTTACCCCGTTAAGTGGTTGGGGCGAAGGTCTGGTCTTACCTATTGTAGAAATAACTTCGAGTATGTCAGGTGCAGCCAACTTGCCCAACTTATCTAACAAGTATGGAGTCGTATCTGTTGGTGACATGTTTAATTCTTTCGAGAGATAAACCGGTCCCGTATCCATTCCTTTATTCAACTTGAAGATTGAATATCCGGTGCTAGTTTCGCCATTTAGAATCGCCCATTGCACAGGAGCAGCCCCACGGAGTTTAGGAAGTATTGAAAAATGCAAATTAATCCAACCAAATCTTGGACCGTGCAACAGTTCTACTGGAATCAAGCGACCGTATGCACAAGTAATAATAAGTTGTGGCTGGGCTGAGAGTAAATGTCGGTTTAACTCCGAGGTATCCGCCGGTTTCGCTACATCTAAGCCTTTTTCCTCAGCCCATTTTGCTAAATCATTTGCCTCAATCTTTTTGCCACGACCCGCTGGCTTATCAGGGTTAGTAATGATTGAACCCAGCGTGTGTTCACTCGCAAGGACCGCCTCAATAATTGGAATAGAAACAAGCGAGGAAGAAGCTACAGATATCTGCACTCTAGATCGCCAAACCTTTAGTTGAATGCGGACTAAATTTAATAATCGGTGAGTTGCCAAGCGCTGTGGCTTCGCCAAACCACTCCGAGTTGCGGATATCAGCCATCGCTAATTTACGTTGCGATGTGAGGAGACGATCGATAAAGACAATTCCATTCAAATGGTCGGTCTCGTGCTGCAATACTCGTGCTAGAAGTTCAGTACCTTCAATAGTTACTGGCTCTCCGTGCATGTTGAAACCTTTGGCTACCGCTCGAAATGCACGCGGGGTTTCATAGACTAGACCGGGAAAACTTAAGCAGCCCTCTTCTCCCTCTTGCATTTCCCCTGAAAGATCTAGGGTTGGATTGATTAGATGTCCATCGCCCTCTTCAATATTCCAAACAAAAACTTGCAGCGAAACTCCGATTTGTGGTGCAGCGAGACCCGCTCCCGGAGCTTCATGCATGGTTTCAACCAAGTCTGAAACTAAATTCCGGAGTTCTTTATCGAAAGTAGTTACTAACCCGGCCGGCGTTGTTAGAACGGGGTCTCCGAATAAGCGAATTAGTTGAACAGGCACGTCCTAATTCTAAGGCCGCTAATAGTGTTTTACCTAAATTGAAAATGGATCCATCCGAAGCTGCAATGGCGAGAGCGCTTTTATTCCGCGATATCGCGACAAATCACGGAAGAATTCGGAGAATTCCTCTGAACGCGCAATCTCACTTCGTAGTACCAGTTTTGATGTTTGATTAGCCAATCCTTTTTCTAATGAATTGTTTAGAACAGAAATCGCAGTAAAGAGTTCGTTCTCTTCAAGCGAACGTGCGAGTGTGCGGATTGCGGCGCTATCGCCCACTAGCGTTGCCAATCTGGTAAATGGCGGCAAGCTTGAACTTAGCCGTTCTTGAATTTCATCTAGACATAATCGGTAAGCGTCATTCCGCAATAAACCTTGGGAAATTGGATTTGTAGATGGAAGATCTAGGTGAATGGCTGATCCTTCACTTTTTGCTATCCGATTTACATTTTCGAAAATAACTCGTCTCGCAAACTCAAGAGTTCGCAGATCGACGCGATTAGTTAAATTTTCTAGGGACATTAATACAACTGCAGAATAGGTGCCTGTTGGTTCGCACCCATAGCTAGAAATTACCAAGACGTGTTCAGCACTGTCGGGAAGAAAATCTAGCCGAGCGAGACCTTTACTCATTAAAACTCTCGTTCCAGGTACGGCTTTTCCAATCTCTTCAGCGTATCTAGTGGAGCCTTTACTTATAGCCCTGATAGTTTTCCCGTTGCACCATGAGCATTGCCAATCTCTAAATTCTTCATCGCACAAGAAACATTTTGGATAACTGTTTTTCGTAGGTATATATAATTTGCCGCCACAGCCACATTTGGCTTGATTGCGGCATTTTTGGCATCCCATGGCATTCACATAACCAGTTTCTGCCATTACGACCAATACGCTTCCGTGTTTCAATCCATTCTTAATAACCGAGATATCCGATACGGTCGAATCCGCAAAATATATCGAAACCTTTTTACTCTGAGATTTAGCTCCTTCGCGCTTTGCTTTTATCCAGCCTAATTCGGATAGCCTAACTATTTCTAGGGTGGGACTCGCACTGAGGAAATGGAGTGAGAAATCCCCACTTCGCAGTATTGCTATATCTCTAACATTCCATGTTGGAAATCTCTTTTCATACATGGATTCATCACCATCATTGAATATCAAGATTGTTGAATTCGGTGAAAGCGGGGTGAATATTGCACTTCGCGTTCCTAGAATTAACTTAGGTTGATCAAATCTGGTCTTTAGGTAATTTTCATACCGTAACGATTTCGACTCGGATGAAGTCAGAATAATTGGGGTCACATTTAGGTTCGCGCTGGTAGTCTGAAAGACATCTCGTTGATCTGGGACTATCACGAGCAACTGTTCCGAACCTTTAAGGGTGCCTAAAATTTCATTTATTTTATGGGCAAGACCGCCACTGCCATTTGTTATGGTCAATTCGTGCTTCCGCTCTAAGACCTCTTTAACAGCCTCTGGAAGTATCCGTCCAATAAATGCTCTCTCCGCACCAGCCATTCGCATCGGAATTGCGCTTCGAATAACATCCCAGGGTTTGCAGGCATAACGTTCACAGGTGAGCTCGATGATTTCAATTAGTTCATTGGTCAACAATGGGATGGGTGAAATTAATTTTAAAATCAGTTTCAACTTCGTTAAATCTAAATCAGATGGATTTCGGCTCACAACGTAACCAGAACACTCATTTGGACCGAATTGCACCTTGACGAAAACACCAGGTTTAACTAGTTCTGATATCTCTTCCGGAACCAAATAATCAAAAATATCCGGAAGATGAAATACACCAGTGTCGACGCAGATTTGTGCTGTAGGTGAATCCGTTGCAATCGCAACTCTCTTTACTACCCGTTGCGCCTTTAGACGCAGTGGCTTTACCTCAGCCACCTACATTTACCTAGATGCCGCTTCTTTGAGTGCAGCTGCTCGATCTGTTCGCTCCCAAGTGAAGTTTGGAAGTTCACGACCAAAATGTCCATATGAAGCAGTTGCTGAATATATTGGGCGCAATAAATCTAAATCCCGAATAATTGCGGCTGGGCGAAGATCAAATGTGGCCATAACGGCATCTGCAATCTTCGCTGCTGCAATTGTTTCTGTACCAAAGGTTTCAACAAAAAGACCCACTGGTTGTGCTTTACCAATCGCGTAAGCAACCTGAACTTCGCAACGAGTTGCTAATCCAGCCGCAACGACGTTTTTGGCGATCCAGCGCATTGCATATGCGGCGCTACGATCAACTTTGGATGGGTCCTTGCCTGAAAATGCACCGCCACCATGCCGAGCCATGCCACCATATGTATCAACGATGATTTTGCGCCCTGTAAGTCCAGCATCTCCCATCGGACCACCGATAACAAAACGTCCCGTTGGATTAATTAATATTCGCACATCTGAAGTATCGATATTTAGCCCTGAAATTATTGGATCAATTACTAATCTCTTCAGCTCGGGAGCTAACGTTTTTTCAAGATCGACGTGCGGGGCGTGCTGAGTGGAAATCACAACAGTATTTAGCGCTACTGCCTTATCGCCAGCATATTCAATTGTTACTTGAGTCTTGCCATCTGGGCGGAGATAATCAACCTCACCTGATTTACGAACTTTTGAAAGTTGTAACGCAAGTTTATGAGCCATGGAGATCGGTAACGGCATCAATTCAGGGGTGTCATCGCAGGCATAACCAAACATCAGCCCTTGATCGCCAGCGCCTTGTAGATCTAATGGATCAACTGATGAAGAAACTCGCTTTTCGAACGCAGAGTCCACGCCTTGTGCAATATCACTTGATTGTTGCCCAATTGAGAGTGAAACGCCACAGGAGTTTCCGTCAAAACCTTTTTCTGAAGAGTCATAACCAATGTTAAGAACGGTATCCCGAACTATCGACATGACATCGGCGTAACCGTCGGTGGTTACTTCACCAGCAACATGAACTTGGCCGGTTGTAATAAGGGTTTCAACAGCCACTCGACTCTTAGCATCTTGCGAAAGTAATGAATCGAGAATCGCATCTGAAATTTGATCAGCCATCTTATCTGGATGGCCTTCGGTGACTGATTCTGAGGTGAAGAGGCGTTTGGTCATTGGTTTACCCTAACTTAGTAAGAGCTTGATCTAGTAACAGATCAGCTAGCGTGTCCTTCTCTTGTTGTTCACATTCCAAGACAGCGCCATTGCTATCAATCAATTTCCCCGCTGTTTTATCAGATCCAAAAATAGAACCGTTGCTTACATCATTTAAATAGAGCAAATCAGCGCCTTTACTGCTCATTTTCACTTTTGCAGCAGCGATATCCGTCTCCCCGGTTTCAGCTGCGAATGCAATAAGGATTTGTGATGGGCGGCGCGTTTTAGATAACTCAAAAATTAAATCCGGATTAGCTTCCAATTTAATATTCTTATAACTCGCCTTCTTCAACTTGTCTGAAGCCACTACAACTGGACGTGCATCCGCAACCGCTGCAGCCATGAAAAGTAGATCGCAATCTGGGAAATGAGCGTTGAGGGCTTCTTGCATCTGCACCGTCGACGTTACAAATATTGTCTCTATGCCCGCAAGAACAGGGAGGTTTGAATTAGCTGAAATAAGTACTACTTGCGCTCCTCGATTACGAGCTGCCTTAGCTATTGCATAACCTTGTTTACCGCTTGAATGATTTCCGATAAAACGAACCGGGTCGATAGCTTCGCGAGTTCCACCTGCAGTAACAAGAATTTTCTTACTCAAGAGATCAGATTTGAGATCTGCATATGCGGAAATTTCAGAAATTATTCGACTTACTTCTGGATAGCGACCAATTCCAAAATCATCACCAGTCATCCGCCCTTCATCCGGCTCGATGATTAAATATCCACGCTCACGAAGTACAGCAACGTTCTTCATAGTTGCGGAATTAACCCACATTTCTGGATGCATCGCAGGAACAAAGACCACCGGCGAAGTTGTTGCACTCAATACATTTGTCAGTAAATCATCGGCTAGACCAGCCGTCACCTTTGCCAATAAATCAGCGGTTGCAGGAGCTACAACTATCAAATTAGCGTTTCGGGCTGCTCTTATATGCGGAACTTCATGAACATTGTTCCAAAGATTTTCAGTTACTGGACGACCGGATAGCGCTTCCCAAGTAGCGGTTCCTACAAAATTAAGACTCGCTCGCGTTGGGATTACTGTGACTCCGAAGCCAATATCTTGAAGGCGTCGTAATAACTCTGCTGATTTGTAGGCGGATATCCCACCGCCGACTCCGAGGATTAATTCACGACCCAAGAGTGTCATCGCAATAATTGGTTATCTAAATAATTTAGATTTATTCAGCAACTACTGCTTCAGGAGCAACTGGCTCAAGATTTTCTATTGTGAGTAGGCCTTCGTTGATTTCTCGGAGCGCGATAGAAAGTGGCTTTTCGTGAACATAAGTTTCAACCAGAGGCCCCACATATTCCAGAAGACCTTCGCCAAGTTGTGAGTAGTAAGCGTTGATCTGACGTGCGCGCTTAGCCGCATAAAGAACCAGGCTGTACTTTGAACCGGCGGCCTCTAATAAATTATCAATCGGTGGGTTTGTGATTCCATCCATGGTTGTCATAACGAGCCTTCCTCTAATTCTTACGAGACTAAATGATTTGGTGCAATTCTTATTTGTCTTTAGCTAAGCCGATTGGCTCGTGAAGTCGCTAAGGATAGCAGTGCTAAGGCCACTTCCTCGACCTGGTGATTTATCAGGACCTCATCGAACTCCCCCGCACAAGCCATCTCTTCCTCAGCCAGTGCTAATCGCGCAGCCCTGCGTTCAACTGAGTCAGTTCCTCTGCTGGTTAGGCGTTCGACCAGATCTTCCCAGGAAGGTGGTGAGATAAATACTAGAAGAGCTTGCGGCTCAGCCCTTCTTATCTGTCTTGCTCCCGCTATCTCGATTTCTAGCAATACATGTTTTCCCAAGTTACGGGCGCTTTCAACGGCGCCCTTAAGGGTTCCATATCTAGCACCTGCAAATTCGGCCCATTCAAGAAATTCATTGTTCGCTATCAACTGATCGAATTTTTCATCGGTAATGAAATGGTAATCGCGACCATCACGTTCATTTTCACGGGGTTCACGTGTAGTGACGGATGTACTTACCCATACCGCTGGATGGTTTCGAAGATGCGCAGTAATAGTGCTCTTACCAACGCCACCAGGACCAGACATAACAATTAGCGCGCCTTGGTTTACTGGAACTTTATTCAAAATCATCTCACCTCTTAATCTTTGCAATTGATGTTTTCCTAAGCCAGCAATTCTACGGGTATCTGATATCCCTGCCTTCGACATAATTGTGAAAGCCCGACGCGGGCCGATTCCCGGAGCCGCATCAAGTAATTCGCTAACTCGCATCCGTTGGATTGATTGCCTGCCGTCATTTATAGCTTCAAAGATTCCAATTTCACCGCTCGTGAGCGCCGCCTTAATCTCAGCTCGTTCACGTCTAGATGCAACTGCTTTCTCACCAGCCGCTTTTCGTTCCTGCGGGGAGAGATCAGGCGGTCTATTTGCCATTAGTTATTTCAGACTATCCAAAATCCTTGCGGCACCATCGCTCATTTGCGTTAAAGATATCTTTGCTAAATCCGTAATCGGTCTACCAATCACTAAATAATTTGCACCCGCAGCTATTGCTTCAACGGGGTTCATGACTCGCTTCTGATCCCCTAGATCTTCACCCGCTGGTCGCACTCCTGGAGTAATTATTTCAATCTCAGGGCCCACAGCCTTTCGAATCTCGCGCGCTTCAAAAGGTGAACAAACAATCGAACGTGCCCCGCTATTTTTAGCCAAGAGCGCTAGCCCGATAGCACTCTCTTTTGCTCCTTTTGCATAACCGATTCCTGATACATCTTTATCTGAAAGTGAGGTCAGAATTGTCACTGCCGTAATAGAAACTTGCGGAGCGGCGCTACTAGCGGCTCGAATCATTTCGGTGCCACCACTCGCGTGAATAGTGAGAAACTTTGGTCCTAAATCTTTGACCGAGGCGACAGCCCCTGCGACGGTATTTGGGATGTCGTGAAGTTTCAAATCTAAGAATACTTGAAATTCTCCGGAGCTTTTCAAATCACTTAGCCCCTTGGCGCCAAACTTCAGAAAAAATTCTAATCCAACTTTATAAATCGAGATTGACGAATTTGTTGCAGAGATCCAACTCTTTGCTGTATCTAAATCTTGGGTATCGAGGGCCAAAATTATCGGCGACTTAGCGCTCATGGGTTTACCTCCTTCCGATGTGCATAGCCAACCGCTTCTCGAAGCGAATCAAATCCATGAGCAATCAATTCGCTCTGCAATTCTTCCTTAATTTTAATCACCGCGGTTGGATTACCAAATGTTGCAGTTCCTACTGATACTGCTGAAGCTCCTGCGAGAATGAGTTCGAGCGCATCTCGACCAGATGCAACTCCACCCATTCCAAGAATTTTTACATTTGGGAGCGCTTCGTGCACTTGATAAATCGCCCTTACTGCGATTGGTCTAATAGCTGGCCCAGATAGACCACCAGTCTTTCCAGCTAATTTAGGTCGCATCGTATTGATATCTATAACCATTCCGAGAACGGTATTGATTAACGCAAGGGCATCGGCACCAGCGGCCACAACTTCTTCCGCTATCTCGACGATGCTCGTAACATCCGGTGTTAACTTCGCAATGATAGGAAGTTCACCACCAATATTTCTCCGTACGGCTTCAATCGCTGCTCTCGCTGTCGCTGGTTGGCAGGCGAATACTTGACCGCGGTTTTCAACATTGGGGCACGAGATGTTTACTTCCAGAGCAGAGATCCCTTGCACTGCTCGCAATTTGCGCGCAAGAATTGCGTAATCTTCAACGCTCTCGCCTGCGATACTCACAACTATTCGTGCACCTTGCTCGCGCAACCAAGGAATATCTTTCTCTAAAAACAAATCGATCCCTGGTCCTTGTAAACCAATTGAGTTAAGCATGCCACTTGGAGTCTCTGCCATTCTGGGAGTGGCTCTGCCAGATCTCACCTTAAGCATTATGGATTTCGTAACTACAGCTCCAAGTTCAGTAAGGTCGAAGAATTGAGCCAATTCTTTTCCAGAGCCTGCGCAACCGCTTGCTGTAAATATTGGATTCTCAAACTCGGCCTGCCCTAAACTCGTGCGGAAATTAAACATCAATTCGCTCCCCATGTTCCTTCGGGAATCTGACGTTTTGAATTCCAAATCACGCTGGAACCATCAACAACCGGTCCATCGATGCACGAGCGCAGCATTCGAATTTCACCATCCTCGCCTCTAATAGGCAGCACGCAAGTCATACAAACACCAATCCCACAGGCCATTGATTCTTCAACCGCACATTGGTGGACAACTCCTAGATCCATTGCTATCTGATTTATTGCTTCCAACATTCCCATTGGACCACAGGAATAAATAATATCTATCTGATTTGTTTCGATAATTCCAGGTAAGACATCCGTTACCTTCCCAGTTGTTCCAGTTGTTCCATCTTCCGTCGTGATGGTCAAGCTACTCACTGAGCGCTTTCCATCCAATGGTGCATAGATCTTCATCGCTGTACTTGCACCCAAAACCATGTCGACACGGCACCCACGGTTCTTCAATACTTCAGATAAACCGAAAAGGGGCGCGCTGCCGTATCCACCACCGACAAGAAGTGCGCGAATGGGTTCTGTTGGAATACCAAAGGCAGTACCGAGCGGTGCAATCAAATCAACTTTGAAGCCCACGCTCTGATTAGTGAGCCAGGTACTTCCTGCACCATGTGGCGCAACAACGATCTCTAAGAGTCCACCGTTCGCACCTCGGTCAAAGGCACGATAAATCGCGAAGGCTCGACGTAAAACCATTGAACTGCTTTCACCGCCAACCGCAATCGCAACAAAGTTACCCGGCTTCGCAAATTTAGCTAACTCCCCCACCGCAAAAACCATGTGGTGATAAGCGCCAACCTTCTTATTGCTAACAATTTCAGCAATAACTTGACTAGCGTTCTTATTT
The DNA here is from genome assembly GCA_007280395.1 of Actinomycetales bacterium. Classification (GTDB taxonomy): domain Bacteria; phylum Actinomycetota; class Actinomycetes; order Nanopelagicales; family Nanopelagicaceae; genus AAA044-D11. The sequence goes on from QYQH01000016.1 coordinate 18,154, forward strand.
ATCCCAATCATTCGCTTATCGCCAACCACTCTTGAATGGAATTAATACCAAAACTCTTGCCTTGTAACTCAGAAATTCCAGCCACTGCTGCTTTAAAGCCTGCAATCGTTGTTATACAAGGAACTCCACGTTGTATCGCCGCTGTGCGAATCATCCACCCATCAAACCTGGTACCGCGACCTAGCGGGGTGTTGATAACTAACCCAACTACTCCTTCAGTGATTAAATCAACCGCCGTGAATTCTCCCCTTGCTCCACGTCCCTGTGAATGTTTACGAACAACTTCCGAGCTAACGCCATTCTCAAGCAAATATTGATGAGTCCCTTGGGTAGTAAATAACTTAAATCCTAGTTCCGAAAGAGTTCGGGCCGGTTCTAACGCTGACTTTTTATCACGTTCGGATAAAGATAAAAAGACCGATCCTGATAGCGGTAGCGCCCCAAACGCTGCAGTCTGGCTCTTTGCATATGCTTCTCCGAAAGTTTTAGCGATCCCCATCACCTCACCTGTTGAACGCATCTCAGGCCCTAGAACTGAATCGACTCCAGTTCCATCATCCCTTCGGAATCTATTCCACGGAAGTACCGCCTCCTTTACAGAAATTCCTTTTGGAACTCCATCACCAGAAGTTGGCAATAAACCGAGCTCTCTAAGTTCTGAAATCTTTTTTCCAGTAGCGATAAGAGCAGCACACTTTGCAAGTGGGTTGCCAGTTGCTTTACTTACAAATGGCACGGTTCTTGATGCGCGTGGATTAGCTTCCAAAACGAACAATTTTTCACTGTCACTGGAATTATTAACAACAGCAAATTGAATATTAATAAGTCCACGAACACCGATGCCGCGAGCGAGTTTCTCAGTTGCACCACGTATCTCTTGACGCAGCGCACTTCCAATTGAGTAACTAGGCAATACACAAGCTGAATCACCTGAATGCACACCCGCCTCTTCTATATGCTCCATGACTCCAGCCAAATACAATTCCTCACCATCAAATAACGCATCAACATCTATTTCAATCGCGTCATCTAGAAACTTATCAATCAACACCGGATGATTGGGCGTTATCTCTGTTGCTTTCTGGATGAAGCCTGCTAGCGACTCGTCATCATAAACGATTTCCATTCCCCGTCCACCGAGCACGAATGAAGGTCGCACAAGAACTGGGTAGGTGATTCGATGAGCGATGGCAACCGCTTCCTCGAAAGTATCCGCCATTCCAAAGGTTGGTGCAGCTAAAGAATTGATTTCAAGTAACTCGCCAAATTGTCCGCGATCTTCGGCCAAGTCAATAGCATCAGGTGAGGTACCTAAAATAGTTACACCTGCATCTTGCAAACCACGTGCTAAGCCCAGTGGAGTTTGCCCGCCAAGTTGAGCAATAACTCCAATTACTGGCCCAGCTAACTCTTCTGCGTAAATAACTTCAAGAACATCTTCAAGTGTAAGTGGTTCAAAATATAGACGATCTGAAGTGTCGTAATCAGTGGAGACAGTTTCTGGATTGCAATTAATCATGATCGTTTCCAGCCCCGCCGCTTTTAGGGCGAAAGCAGCATGTACACATGAATAGTCAAACTCAACCCCTTGGCCAATACGGTTTGGTCCACTACCCAAGATAATAACTGCGGGTTTAGTTCGAGAAATAACTTCGCTCTCTAAATCGTAACTTGAATAGTGATACGGCGTGTGCGCTTCAAATTCCGCGGCACAAGTATCAACAGTTTTAAATACCGGACGCAATCCAATTCGATGTCGTGTTGCCGCGATATTGGCGCGGGTTTGACCAGTTAATTCAGATATTTGGGCATCCGAGAAACCATTGCACTTAGCAATTCGCAGTAGCTCGTCGGATAGCGAAGCCACGCCCTTAATCTGATGGGCTATCTCATTGATGGAAACTATCTGCGCCAGAAACCAAGGATCAACTTTCGTAGCTGCAAAAACTTCATCGACGCTAGCGCCCAAATAGAGTCCAAGTTGGATTTGTTGCAAACGGTGTTCGGTTGGAATCGCCATTGCGGAAAGCAGATATTCCTTAGTAACCCCCGTCGTATTCCAATGAAAACTCGTACCCTTTTTCTCTACCGAACGCAGAGCCTTCTGTAACGCTTCGGGGAATGAGCGCCCGATAGCCATCGCTTCGCCAACGCTCTTCATTGTGGTTGTTAATTTGGTATCTGCCTCTGGAAATTTTTCGAAAGCAAATCTAGGGACTTTAACAACAATGTAATCCAAAGTCGGCTCAAAAGAAGCTGGCGTTGATTTTGTAATATCGTTCTGGATTTCGTCTAGCGCATATCCGATAGCCAACTTTGTAGCGATCTTTGCGATGGGAAATCCCGTCGCCTTAGAAGCCAAAGCCGAAGATCTAGATACTCGTGGATTCATCTCGATAACGATAATTCGACCGTCAGCTGGGTTTACCGCAAATTGAATATTGCAACCACCTGTGGCTACACCAACCTCGCGAATGATCTTGATAGAAAGATCCCGAAGTTTCTGATACTCCACATCCGTCAAGGTAAGTGCCGGAGCAACTGTAATTGAATCTCCAGTGTGAACTCCCATTGGGTCGATATTTTCAATGCTACAAACGATCACGACGTTATCCTTATGATCGCGCATAACTTCTAATTCAAATTCTTTCCAGCCGATAATGGACTCTTCGAGAAGTACTTCCGTCGTTGGGCTATGTCTCAAGCCTGCACCGGCAATTAGCTCCAAATCTCTCTGATCATATGCAATTCCAGAGCCAAGACCGCCCATAGTGAATGAAGGTCTAACCACAACTGGATAGTTCAAAGTTTGAGCGCCAGCAATGCATTCGCTCATCGTGTGACAAATAACCGATTTCGCTGAAGAGCCACCAATTTTTTCGACTATCGTTTTAAAAACTTCACGGTCTTCACCACGCTTGATTGCAGGGATATCCGCTCCAATTAATTTCACACCTAATCGCTCCAACGAACCACGCTCATAAAGTTCCATCGCTGCATTCAGCGCCGTCTGCCCACCAAGGGTTGCCAGAATCGCATCCGGCCTCTCCTTGATAATTATCTGCTCGATAATCTCAGCAGTAATCGGCTCAATATATGTCGCATCTGCAAACTCTGGATCGGTCATTATTGTTGCAGGATTGGAATTAATTAAAATTACTCGAATACCTTCACTTCGTAAAACTCGGCAAGCTTGGGTACCGGAATAATCGAATTCACAGGCCTGGCCAATAACAATAGGTCCACTACCAATTACAAGGACACTTTTAATGGATTGATCTTTAGGCATTTGAAAACCGCGCATTCGCCATGAGCGTTACGAATTGATCAAAGAGATAATTCGCATCATGTGGACCTGCGGCTGCTTCAGGGTGGTACTGAACGCTAAATACCGGACTCTCCAATAATTCAAGACCTTCTACTACCCCATCATTTAAAGAGATATGCGAAACAAAACCTGCGCCATAAATAGTATTGAAATTTCCTTCTACCGGTGCCGCAACAGCAAATCCATGATTGTGCGCAGTTATTTCGACAACACCACTTCTAAGATTCTTTACTGGTTGATTAATTCCACGATGGCCAAAAGGCAATTTATAGGTTTCAAACCCAAGGGCTCGTCCGATGATTTGATGTCCGAAACATATTCCGAAGAGCGGAACGCGGGCCGCCATTATTTCCCGTACTAGCGCGATTGCATCAACCATCGTCGCTGGGTCCCCAGGCCCATTTGAGAGAAAGATTCCATCTGGCTTTAGCGACGCGATTTCTATCATGGTAGAGGTTGCAGGTAAGACATGCACTTCGATACCGCGTTCTGACATAGACCTTGGAGTCGCAGCTTTAATTCCCAAATCCAACGCAACAACAGTGAATCTCTTTTCACCGATCGCCGGGACTATATATTTTTCTTGCGTTGAGACGCTATCAGCCAAGAACGATCCAGCCATCTGCGGGGATTTGCGAACTTTAATAATCATCTCTTCTCGAGTTAGCTTCGTATTTGAGAAGATTCCAACTCGCATCGACCCTAGATCTCGTAGATGCCTAGTGATTGCTCGAGTGTCCAGCCCTTTGATTCCTACAACGTTATTGGCAATCAAGTCGCCTTCAAGCGTTCGCTCTGAACGCCAATTACTTACAACTGGTGACGGATTTCTTACTACAAAACCACTTACCCAAATCTTTTTCGATTCCTCATCACTTGAATTCATTCCAGTATTACCAATATGTGGAGCAGTCATAATCACAACCTGTTTGTGATACGAAGGATCAGTTAGCGTCTCTTGATAACCCGTCATACCCGTTGAGAAAACAGCCTCGCCGAAAGTTTCGCCCTCGCAAGCCCAACTTTCTCCTTCAAATACCGTTCCATCATCTAGGACGAGGAAAGCTTTGCTCAATTGCTTCCCCCATTCACAACAAGGCCATCGTTCAGTACTTGCTTCCCGTTCAAAAAGGTATGAATAACTTGACTATGTAATTTCATGCCATCGAACGGTGTATTTTTGCTCTTAGAGCTGAGTCTATTACGGTCAACAATCCATGTCTTATCTGTGTCGATAATTGTTAGATTTGCTTGAGATCCTTTAAGGATTTGATTGCCGTGCTTGGAATAACCTGCAATTTTAGCCGGGGTGATAGACATCCGATCTACCAAATCTGACCAGCTCATTAAATTACTCTCAATCATCGCTTTAACTACAACTGAAAGTGCTGTTTCTAGTCCAACCATTCCAAATGCGGCGCTCTGCCATTCACAATCTTTATCTTCAGTGGGATGGGGCGCATGATCGGTGCCGACGATATCTATTGTTCCATCCGCCAAGCCTTTGCGTAGCGCAAGTACATCTTTTTCGGTACGCAACGGCGGATTAACTTTGAAAATAGGATCATAATTTTGAACCAATTCATCAATGAGAAGTAAGTGGTGTGGCGTTACTTCCGCAGTTACGTTAATTCCGCGTGATTTTGCGAAGCGAACTAATTCAACTCCACCGGCCGTGGTTAAATGGCAGATATGGAGACGACTTCCTACATGTTCTGCCAGAAGAATATCTCGCGCAATTATCGCTTCTTCCGCTACTGCTGGCCAACCTGTTAAACCGAGGCGCGCGGAAACAATTCCTTCATTCATCTGCGAACCAACCGTAAGTGCTGGATCTTGGGCATGTTGGGCAATGATTCCATTGAACGTTTTAACATATTCAAGTGCTCGGCGCATCAACAGTGGATCTGAAACACATTTTCCATCATCACTAAAGATTCTGACCTTAGCTTTGGAATTCGCCATTGCGCCAAGCTCTGCCAACGCTTCACCTTTAAGTCCCTGTGTTACCGCACCAATCGGGAAAACATCACATAGGCCTGCTTCTTGACCCAATCTATAAACCTGTTCAACTACACCTGCAGTGTCTGCAACCGGGAACGTATTGGCCATCGCTGAGATTGCCGTGTAACCACCCTTTGCTGCCGCAGCGCTACCAGTGGCTACTGTTTCGGAATCTTCACGACCAGGTTCACGCAAGTGTGTGTGCAGATCCACGAGTCCTGGAATAAGTAGATTTTTCTTGGCATCGATGACTTCACCGACCTTCAACCCGCTACCAATCTCGGAAATGACCTCGCCATTTACAACGACATCAACTATTTTTCCATCTAGCATCCGGGCATTTCCAATTGTGAATTTCATTTAAGCACTCACCTCTCCGGCGAGTGCTGCCCCACCCAGTAATTGATAGAGAACTGCCATCCGCACCAGAACGCCATTCGAAACTTGGGCGAGAACAACTGATTTGTGCGAATCTGCGCTTTCAGCAGAGATCTCTAGTCCACGATTCATTGGGCCAGGGTGCATCACAATCGCACTCTCCTTCAAGGAATTTAGCCGTGCTAAATCTAAGCCATATCCCCGCGAATATTCTCGCTCCGATGGAAAGAAGGAGTCAGCCATGCGTTCTGATTGCACTCGAAGCACCATCAGTACATCAACTTTATTGATGATCGAATCCAAGTCGTAACTAACGTCTACTTTCCAATCGGTAACACCAACTGGTATCAGCGTTGGTGGTGCAATCAGTGTTACATGCGCTCCGAGTTTTGTTAATAATAAGACGTTGCTCCGTGCGACCCGTGAATGCAGAATATCGCCAACGATTCCAACTTTAAGACCATCAAAACTCTCCCGAAACTCAGGGAACTTACTGCGGATTGTGTAGGAATCTAGAAGTGCTTGAGTCGGATGTTCATGTGTTCCATCTCCGGCATTGATCACTGATGCGCTGATCCACCCTGAATCTGCTAATCGTTGAGCTGCGCCAGAAGCGCCATGCCGGATTACTACTGCATCCGCGCCCATGGCCTGCAGGGTTTGAGCTGTGTCCTTTAGAGATTCACCTTTACTAACACTTGAACCCTTCGCTGAAAAATTTATAACATCTGCAGACAAGCGTTTCGCAGCAGATTCAAAGGAAATTCTGGTCCTAGTCGAATCTTCGAAGAATAGATTTACAACTGTTCGCCCGCGCAACGTAGGAAGTTTCTTCATTGGTCCATCAGATATCTTCGCCAGTTCACTAGCGGTGTTCAATATCTCCAGGGCATCCCCTGCGGTTAAATCGTTTATTGAGAGCAGGTGTTTCTTCACTTAGGCACCAGCCATAATCTCAACGCTATCTTCGCCATCGATCTCGCTAAGCCGGACTTTCACGGATTCTGTAGCGGCCGTTGGAATATTCTTGCCTACATAATCCGCTCGAATCGGAAGCTCGCGATGGCCGCGATCTACCAAAACAGCTAACTGCACCGTTCTGGGTCTTCCAATTTCACCAAGTGCATCCAAGGCTGCACGAATAGTGCGTCCCGAAAATAGAACATCATCTACCAGCACAACATCTTTACCTTCTATGCCACCACTAGGAATTAGAGTCGGTAGCAATGGCCGTGGTGGGCGCAACCTAAGATCGTCTCTGTGGAGCGTTATATCCAACGTTCCTACCGGAACTGGACTTTGAATTTCTCCCAGGAAATGCGCGATTCGTTCACCTAGGAAAGCGCCTCTAGTTGGGATTCCAAGTAAAACAACGTTCTCTAAACCGCGATTGTGTTCAATAATTTCATGTGCAATACGCTTTAGTGCTCGGCCAATTTCGCCGGCGTCCAGGACTGTAGCCATTTTTTCTCCTTCGCCGCCTCTCTGGACGGATCGTTAAAGGACTTTCTTGCCTCTCGGGCTCGCAAAAGATACCACCTGTGGACAGACAAATCCACCTGCGACTCCCCGTGCCTATTCTCGCCCAATGATAATAATTCCTGAACTTTCAATAGAAGAGATTGCCGCATCAATAAAAGCAGTACGTAAAGCCAAAGGTCTCACGCTCCGCGAGGTAGAAGAGAGATCTGGCGGTGTTTGGAAGGCCGTAGTCATCGGTTCATATGAGAGGTGTGACCGCGCCCTATCTGTGAAGAAAGCAATAACTCTCGCAAATTTTTATCAAGTCCCCTTGGATGAACTACTAGGGCTTCGGAAAGATGTAAAGCCTACTCCCAGAGAGAAAATCACATTGGACATACGTGCAACAACCAATCTAGCTCCAAGTGATAGCGAGAGCACAAATATTAGGAATTTTGCCACTTTGATCTGCGCAAAACGTAGAGATTGGAACGGTGAGGTACTTTCAATACGTAACTCTGATTTAACCACCATTGCTCTTCTGCTAAATAAGGATGAGGCAACGTC
>QYQH01000067.1 GCA_007280395.1 Actinomycetales bacterium
GTTTCCAATTAATGATTTTGCGGCATCAACTAATGTGCGAGCTCTAAGCAAGGTGGATGCTTCTAGATTCTGATCCTTTGGACTCCAATTAATTTCTTTTACCGCTAAGCGATATCTATCTGTTGCTGCCATAGTGATTGTTGTTTTAGTTATTTCAATATGCACACCAGTAAGTGTTGGGAGTGAGTCGTCTTTGCCGGCTGCCACTGAAACTTGGTGTACGGCTGTCGCAAATACATCTCCTGGAATTTCGCCCGCTGTTTGCGGCAAGGTGGGAAGGTTTGGATACTCATTAACTGGCAGAGTTGGAAGTGTGAATTTAGCGCTTCCGGCAGTTACTAAAACTCTTGTTCCATCTAATAAAAACGTTACTGGTTTTTCAGGGAGAGATCTCGCTATCTCAGCTAACAACCTTCCAGGAACTAAAACCCTTCCTTTGGTTGCAATGTCTGCGTTAATTATTGCCTTAGTAGAGGTTTCTAAATCGGAACCGGTAAGTGTGATTGAGTCAGATACATCAATCATGATTCCAAGGAGCGCGGTTTGGATAGGTCTTGTGGAGAGGCTACGGGCAACCCAATTAACAGCGTCGATCAATGGATCGCGTTCGACAACAAATTTCATATCTCTATCCTTCCCTCTTGGCCTCAGTTAGCAAACCCACACAGGTTCGCCAATCCCCAACCTTCTCTATTTAATATAGTTAGCAGTAGTAACTAGCCTTGAATCCTGTGGATAAGGAGCAAAACCCCTGGTCAAGCTCTGTAAAAGACCAAGAATATCGTTGTGGATAACCAGTGGATAAATCTTGTTAACTCTCTTTACACCCATTAACACCACACCCTCTCCTTAGTTTTCAACAATTATCCCCAAGTTATCCCCAAGTTGGGGGCAACTTTCTACACAGGTTACCTACTTAGTTTCTAGCCTGAAGTTTAATTCGGTTGGTCAATTCAGTGACCTGGTTATAGATCGAACGGCGCTCAGCCATCAACTGACGGATTTTACGGTCAGCATGCATAACTGTTGTGTGGTCGCGTCCCCCGAAGGTCTGCCCAATTTTTGGCAGAGAGAGCTCGGTCAACTCTCGGCATAAATACATTGCGATCTGGCGGGCATTTACCAAGACTCGCGATCTTGAACTCCCACAAAGGTCGTCCAAGGTAAGGCTGAAGTAAGTCGCAGTCTGGGCCATGATTGTTGTGGCGGTGATTTCTGGGCCGCCAATTTCAGGAATCAAATCCTTTAAAACTATTTCTGCTAAACCTAGGTCAACAACTTGGCGATTAAGGGAAGCGAAAGCCGTAACACGAATTAGCGCACCTTCAAGCTCACGAATATTTGAAGAAATTTTGCTTGCAATATATTCAAGAACATCATCCGGCGCATTTAACTTATCTTGCGCTGCTTTTTTGCGAAGAATTGCAATCCGGGTTTCTAGCTCAGGAGGTTGGATATCAGTTATTAGCCCCCACTCAAATCGACTACGGAGGCGATCTTCCAAAGTGGTCAATTGTTTTGGTGGGCGGTCGCTAGAAATTACAATCTGTTTATTCGCGTTATATAAAGTATTGAAGGTATGAAAAAACTCTTCCTGAGTTCGCTCTTTATTTTCCAAGAATTGGATATCATCAACCAACAAAACATCTAGGTCACGATAACGGCGTTGGAAAACCGAAGCCTTATCATCACGGATTGAGTTAATAAAGTCATTTGTGAACTCTTCGCTTGAAACATAACGAACTCGCACACTTCCATAAAGCTCTTTCGCATAAGCTCCAATAGCGTGTAATAAGTGGGTTTTACCAAGCCCAGACTCACCATAAATAAATAATGGGTTATAAGCCTTTGCTGGGGCTTCAGCGACAGCGACAGCCGCGGCGTGAGCGAAACGATTTGATGCACCAATAACGAAGGTTTCAAAGATATAACGCGGATTTAATTGAGTTGGCTCTGTCGCAACTAAAGATCTAGAGTCGCGACCAGTTCCAGATTTTGGCTGCTGTTCAATAATTGGCTCAACAACATCTTCAACAACATCTTCCTGCAAAGTTTCATCAATAGTCACAGCAATATTTATTTTCTGGTCAAGCTTGGCAGAGAGCGCCTCATTTAAAATCGCGCGAAGCCGGGTCTCTAAAACATCTTTCGCAAAAGCGTTGGGAGCAGATAATAATAAATTTGAACCGCTCTCATTTTGAATCAAACCTAAAGGTTTTGTGAGAGCTAGAAATGCTCGGTGTTGCGGCGACTCCACAGAAACATCAGCAATTACTGCGCCCCAAAGTGTGGTTAGGTCATCAATCTCGAGTAGTGCCATGGGCTCCCCAAATCCTAAAAACCGCTAAGTTACTAAAATTGACTTCTTCACAGGGTTATCCACAGCCTGTGGTCTAAAGTAAAACTTGAGCCTTTCAGCCCACATTTTTGTGGATAGAGAGTGAAAATAGGGGTAATCCTAGGAAATTGCAAGCGGTTATCCACACATACAGTAAACCCAAGCAAATCAAATAAGGCCTAAAAAAGCAGCTTTCCTGGGTTTGACCCTTATCGATAGGTGGCCGTAACCTAACTTCCTCATCGCCATTTTGCCCAACAAAATTGTGACCCACCAATTGTGACCCAATAGGCCAAAACCTGTTGGAGAGATCCCCGAAAGTCTTAAGGAGAGTTTTATGTCAAAGCGCACATTTCAACCTAACGTTCGCAAGCGCGCAAAGAAGCATGGCTTCCGCGCCCGCATGGCAACACGTGGTGGAAGAGCAGTACTAGCTTCTCGCCGCGCTAAGGGTCGCACACGCATCTCTGCCTAACCGCAGATTAATTGCTGATACCAGTGCTACCAGCCAAGAACCGGTTGCGTACAAGTAAAGATTTTGCTCTAACTACAAAAACTGGAGTTCGAGCAACTTCCCTCTCACTTGTTCTTTACCTCAAAATCAATTCAACCAACTTGAACGGTTCCAGCGCGCCTCAAATCGGGTTGATTGTAAATAAATCCGTCGGAGGATCTGTAGTCCGCCATCGAGTTTCTAGACAGTTACGCCATTTAGTTTCAACCCACATCCAAACTCTGCCATTAAACAGCCAACTTGTAATTAGAGTTTTGCGTAACCAACCAAACTTCGAAGCCGAACTAAATGATTTAATGCCAAAAGTGGTTAGTAAGTCAGCGGTAAGTTCATGAGAAAAACATTCGTATTATTTATTAAATTTTATCAAAGTTGGATTTCACCAACTCTTGGCCCGCGATGCAAGTACTACCCAAGTTGCTCGACATATGCTGCCAATGCAGTTTCAGAATATGGCGCTAAAGGTTTAGCTATGGCGGCTTGGCGGTTAATTCGTTGTAATCCTTGGTCCCATGGCGGTGTCGATTACGTCTTATCTAAGAGTTCTAAACAACCAATAAAAACTGGAGCAAACTAATGGGAACTATCTTAAACCCCTTGTATTTCGCTGTTTCTTGGGTCATTGTAACTTTTCACTCATTGTTAGGCACAGTCCTTGGAAAGAATTCACATGAAAGTATTAAGTGGAGTCTTTCAATTATTGGACTTGTAATTTTAATTCGAATTATTTTAATTCCACTCTTTGTAAAACAAATTAAAAGCCAGCGCGCGCTAACAGCCCTTCAGCCCCATATGAAGGAGATTCAAAAGAAGCACAAAGATGATCGCCAGAAGCAATCAGAAGAAATGATGAAGCTCTACAAAGAGCACAAGACAAATCCTTTAGCCTCTTGCTTTCCAATTCTTGCACAAGCACCAATTTTCTTCGCGCTCTTTACGGTTTTAAATGGCATTGCCCGTAACAGCCCGCACGGTGTACTTAAAGGTGACCTATTACTTTCTGCGCAAGAAGCTAAATTCTTTGGCGCAAATCTTTCAAGTACCTTTTTAAGTTCAGATACAAATACCCATACCAAGCTTGTAACAATTGCACTTATTATTTTCATGTCAGCGACAACATTTACTACCCAACGCCAGTTGATGGTTAAAGGAATGCCAAAAATGGATTCCTCAAACAATATGATGTTGCAACAACAAAAAATTATGCTTTATGTTTTCCCGGTAATTTTTGCAGTATCTGGCGTTAACTTCCCAGTCGGTGTTTTAATTTATTGGTCAACAACAAACCTCTGGACATTTGGTCAACAGTTTTATGTAATTAAGAGAAACCCAACGCCGGGTTCACCAGCATATGAAGAGTTAATGAAGAAGCGCGCACTCAAAGATAAAGAGAACGGCGTGCTTCCAACAACAAATGAAGATGGAACTACCCAAACAGATCCAGGGGAGAGCAACCCTCAACAACCCCAAAAACAACGTCAACAACCGTCAAAGGGCTCAAAGAAGAAGAAAAAGAAATAGTAATAGAAATAGTAATAGAAATAGTAATAAATCAGACTTATCAGTCATATCGGATTTATCAGCAGAACCAAACTTTCATCAACAGGAGGAGAGATAAATGAGCGAAGTAGTAGAACAGATTGAAGAGAGCGAAAAGAGCCCAAAAAGAGAGAAGAAATCACTAGTGGCTCGCCTTGAAGAAGAGGGCGATGTAGCTGCGGATTATCTTGAGGGGCTTTTAGACATTACAGATCTAGATGGCGATATCGATATTGATGTTGAAAATGACCGCGCCTCTCTAGCAATCGCGGGCGGTGCCCTTGGCCACCTCGTTGGTGAGCGCGGCGAAGTCTTGGATGCGATTCAAGAGCTAACCCGGCTTGCCGTTCAAACCTCAACTGGGGAGCGCTCCCGTTTAATGCTCGACATTGATAATTTCCGAAGCGAGAAGAAAGAGGAGCTAGCAAAGTTAGCCCACGAAATAGCGGGTCAAGTTAAATCATCTGGTGAAGCTGTGAAGCTGCGCCCCATGAATGCCTTTGAACGCAAAGTCATCCACGACACGATCCAAGAGATTGGCCTAACTAGCGAATCTGAGGGCGAAGACCCAAATCGTTGTGTTGTGGTTCTTCCTGAATAATTAAAGAAATCCTGTGAGCGTTTCACGTGAAACCTTAATTTCTACCTACTTTGGCGAGCGCCATGAGGAGGTAGCCAGATTTGCCGAAATCTTGGCAACCTGGGGAATCGAGCGGGGATTGGTCGGTCCAAAAGAGGGGGACCGCATCTGGGATCGCCATATTGCTAACTGCATTCCCATTACAACCCTGCTTTCAGAGGGAGCCTCCCTTCTAGATATTGGCTCTGGCGCTGGGCTGCCTGGAATTGTGATCGCGCTGGCTCGGCCGGATGTGAAAGTTACACTTTTAGAGCCCCTACAGCGCCGAATCGATTTTCTCGAAGAGGTAGTTGGCGAGCTTGGGATTGAAGTCACGGTAAAAAGAGGTAGGGCAGAGTCCTTCAAGGGTGGGTTTAACTATGTAACTGCTCGGGCAGTGGCTCCACTTCCCAAATTGGCTACGGTTTCTTGGCACTTAGTTATGGGCGGCGGCTCACTTCTAGCCATGAAGGGCGAAGGCGCAGCAACCGAGCTTGAGGCTGCAAAACTTGAGGCACCTAAAATCTTTAAAAAGGTGGCTAAATCTGAGATCCATGAAATCACCTTAGGCGAGTTGCCGGTAGCGCGAGTTATTGAACTCAAAAAGGCTGGTTAGATAGCCATGTGAATGGCTCACGTGAAACATCCAAAACCAAGGTGGTTGGTATCAGGCGGCTAAAAGAGCCGATGCCCACACCTCTCAAAACTCGGGTTTTCACCGTGGCCAACCAAAAAGGCGGGGTGGGTAAGACAACCACAGCGGTAAATATTGCTGCAGCCCTAGCTATGGGCGGCTTAAAGGTCCTAGTAATAGATCTAGACCCCCAAGGAAATGCCTGTACCGCACTTGCTATTGATCGCGAAGAGCTAGCCGGAATGTATGAAGTATTAGTTAAAGACCTGCCACTCTCTGAAATAATTACAAAGGTTGCTGGCTTCCCACACCTTGAATGCGCACCAGCAGATGTCGAATTGGCCGGGGCTGAAATAAATATGGTTGGTTTTGTTTCCAGAGAATCAAGGTTGAAGTTGGCGCTTGAAAAATTCTTAACAGAACGGGAAGCAATGGGCGCTCGGCTTGATTATGTAATTATTGATTGTCCACCAAGTCTCGGTCTTTTAACCGTTAACGCACTAACCGCAGCCGAAGAGGTAATGGTCCCAATCCAATGCGAATATTACTCCCTTGAGGGCCTAACGCTTTTATTGAAAACCCTCCGACAAGTTCAACAAATGTTAAATCAAAGAGTTCGGATTTCAACAATTGTTTTAACTATGTTTGATTCCAGAACTCGATTGGCAAATGATGTTGCCAATAACGTTCGCCAACATTTTCCAAACGAGTTAATTGATGTGCCAATTCCAAGAGCGGTCCGTATTTCTGAAGCGCCATCATTTAATCAAACCGTGATGACATACGACGCATCTTCTCCAGGTGCAATTGCCTATATGACAGTAGCGCGAGAGATTGCCCGACGTGGCTCTGGTGACGTTATCAACCAACTAAATAATGGAGCGCATACAGCATGAGTACTCGCAAAGGCGGATTAGGTCGCGGCTTAGATTCACTTATACCAACATCGCTCAGCGCACCGCTTATAACAAACACCGGTATAACAATTGCCGATCAAGGCGAAGTAGATATAAATTCAATTATTCCAAATCAAAAACAACCTAGAACTATTTTTGATACCGATGCGCTTAATGAATTAGCTGCATCTATTAAAGAAGTAGGAGTTTTACAGCCACCGGTTGTAAGAGATATTGGGAATGGCAAGTACGAGTTAATTATGGGTGAACGCAGATTGCGCGCCGCAAAATTAGCGGGTTTAAAAACTATTCCGGTAATTATTCGACAGACTGCAGATAACGAATTACTTCGCGAAGCTCTTCTTGAAAACATTCATCGCAGCCAATTAAATCCATTGGAAGAGGGATCGGCATATCAAAATTTGTTAAACGATTTTGGTTATACCCATGACGAGTTGGCAGCTAAAGTTGGAAAATCAAGACCAGCAATTACAAATACACTTCGCCTATTAAATTTGCCAGCAAGTGTTCAACGCCGAGTTGCCGCAGGAATTTTATCTGCGGGGCATGCTCGTGCGCTTTTAACTCTGAACGATGAAAGTGAAATAGAGAAACTTGCAGGACGCATTGTTTCTGAAGGGTTAAGTGTTCGTGCAACTGAAGAGATTGTTGCCACTCACCAAGGTTCACCAAAGCCGGCAAGACCAAAGGCTGGAAAGTTGCGTTCGCCCAGGCTAAAAGAGTTAGCGGATGGAATGTCTGACCGTTTAGATACTCGAGTAACCGTGGAACTCGGGAGACAAAAAGGAAAAATTACAATTGAATTTGCGACGCTAGAAGATTTAGAGCGAATTAATAACTTAATTTAAGCCGCGTAATTCCATTTCAGTTTTAATAACTCCAGCAAGGGATTTAACCCCTTCACGGATTCGCTCAGGACTTGGGAAGCAATAGGAAAGTCGAAGCGACCAACTGCCAAATCCATCGGCATAAAAAGCAGTTCCTGGAACATATGCGACCTTGGAGACAATCGCTTTTGGCATTAGCGCCTTGGTATCAATCTCTGGAGGAAGTGTTACCCAAACATAGAACCCGCCACCTGGTTTGGTCCAAGTAGCACCTGCGGGAAATGTAGCCTCGAGTGTTTCAAGCATTACATCGCGGCGAATCTTATAAAGTTGAGCGAAAGATGTAATTTGATCGCGCCATGGTTGGTCAGATAAGTAATTAGAGATTGCAAGCTGCGTGAAATTTGAAGGACAGAGAATTGAAGATTCACTTGCGATTACAAGTTTCTCTTTTAACGCTTGTGGAACAAGTGCCCAACCAATACGAAAACCTGGGGCAATTGTCTTTGAGAAAGTCCCGAGATATAAAACATTCTCAGAGTCCTCAGCACGCATTGCATTAGGCGACGGGCGTTCAAAACCTAATAAACCATAAGGGTTATCTTCGATTACAAAAATGGATTCATCACGGCAAATTTCCAAGATTTCTGTTCGGCGCTCTGCAGTCAGAAGAACTCCTGCTGGATTCTGGTAATTAGGAATTAAATATAAGAACTTAATCTTGCGACCAGTAGCGCGCGTAGCAGTTATTGCTTCACGGAGCGCAATTGGGATAAGACCATTGTTATCCATTGCGACGTGTACAACCTTTGCTTCATATTGATGAAATGTTCCAAGTGCTCCAACATAAGAAGGCGCTTCAACCAAAACTACATCGCCTGGATCAATGAAGATTCGAGATATTAAATCAAGTGCTTGTTGCGAACCAGTTGTAACAATTACATCATCAGGATGAGCACGGATTCCTTCTAAGGCCATTACGTCACAAATTTGCTCACGAAGTTTTGGATGTCCTTGGCCACTTCCATATTGCAGCGCCTCTTGACCGTTATCACGTATTAACTTTTCGACAACACTAGCCATCATCTCCATTGGGAAAGCCGAGAGATTTGGCATTCCACCTGCAAGTGAAACAATGTCGGGACGAGATGCAACAGCGAAGAGCGAACGAATCTCACTTGGTTTCATCATGGCGGCGCGATGGGCGAAGCGATCAGTTAAGTTCTGAACCTCACCAGTATGGATGCGCGTAATCTCGTTACTCATTGTCCAATCTTGCCATAACAAGGGAGGCGAAGGGATTCCTATTTATTACTTACGGAGCCCCGCCTTGCGCAAGTCCGAGATCTTCAAAGTCCCAGTCTTTGCATCATTTTCGGCCGATAGATAGAGGCGTTGAATTGCGACCATTATTGATTCGACAACGGTTTCACGAAAGGCAACATCTGAGAGTCGCTTAACATCACCAGGGTTCGATAAATACCCCAGATCTATTCGCACAGCAGGAGCTTTAGTTAAACGCAATAAATCCCAGGATTTTGCATGGGTTCGGCAATTCAATAAATCGGTACGAGCGGTAATTTCACGTTGAACCAGAGCGGCAAATCTCTCACCAACCACCGAGTGCACGCCATGCAAATCATTTCCATAATAATAAGTAGTTATGCCATGCGCCAACTCATTCTTGTAGGTATCAGTGTGAAACGAAATTACTAAATCTGCCCCAGAATCATTCGCTAATTTAATCCGCTCACTCTCGCTGGGATCTTTGACGCTACTTCGAGAGATAAAAACCGTTACACCAAGAGCAATTAACCGGCCCTCCAGGCGCTGCGCAATATCAAAGGTTATTTCACTATCTTGCGACAACGAACTTGGATCTAAAACAATTATTTTATTTGCAAGCGCCGGTCCACGCACCGCGCGATTCGCATTGTCGCGCAATTGGGTTGGCGCACCACCTGAGACTGTTTTTAATAACCTCATCAGGGACATGATTGTCGCTGGACCACAAACTCCATCTACCTTGACGCCAGCAGATTTTTGGAATTCTTTAACAGCGCCATCAGTGCGGGAACCGAAGACCGCGTCTACACGACCACAATCAAAACCCATATCAACTAACCGGGATTGCAGCGCCGCAACATCATCACCACGAAGTGGCTTTCCAGGGTTGAAGGACAAGATTCGATCACCAAGTTTCCAACGGGCTTCATCAATTGCACGAATTGTCGGGCCATCAATTTCACCAGAAACAATTAACCCGCGCTCTTGTTGGAATGCGCGCAGACCATCTTCTTCAACCGCACCAAAGTTAGTAGATGCGGTTTTTAAAAACCCAAGTCTGGTTAACGTATTTGTGACCAACGAAATTACATTGGTCTCCTCACCAGATGGAGACATAGATTTAGATAAACGCAGCGAGTTCTTTGAGAAGAGCTGGCTTTGGCTTTGCACCAACCACCGTTTTAACAACTTCCCCATTTACATAAATATTTAGCGTTGGAATTGAGACAATTCCATATTTAATTGCAATGGCTGATTCTTCATCAGTATTTAACTTAACAACCTTTATTTTCCCAGCATATTCTTCGGAGATTTGATCAAGTATTGGTCCTACTGCGCGACAAGGGCCACACCACTCAGCCCAAAAATCTACTAGCACTGGAATTGAACTCTTTAAAACTACTTCATCGAAAGTTGCTGCTGTTACTGGTTGTGCTGCACTCATTATTTCCTCTTCTTACTCTCTTATATTTCTTGGTGGTTGGATAATTGTAATTAATGGCCGGCTAAGAAACGTTCAGCATCCAGCGCGGCTTGGCAACCAGAACCAGCAGCAGTGATTGCTTGACGATAGGTGTGGTCAACTAGATCACCACAAGCAAAGACACCCTTCTGATTTGTTCGCGTAGAGCTGCCATCGACCTTTACATAACCTTCGCCATCCAAATCTATTTGACCTATTAACAACTCACTTCTAGGCAGATGCCCGATTGCGACAAAGAGAGCGTCGAAATCTCGCTCACTCTCTTCACTAGTAAGCAAATTGCGAAGTTTTAACCCGGAAACTTTATCGGCGCCAAGAACATCTATGACTTCAGTATTCCAAATAAATTCAATCTTAGGATTCGACATAGCGCGCTCAATCATAATTTTCGACGCTCGCAGTGAATCGCGACGGTGAATTACATAAACCTTACTTGCAAACCTTGTCAGGAAAGTGGCTTCTTCCATTGCGGAATCCCCACCGCCAACTACGGCTATTACTTTCTCTCTAAAGAAGAAACCATCACAAGTTGCGCACCAAGAAACCCCACGTCCAGATAAGCGCTTCTCGTTTGCTAGACCAATCTCTTTGTAAGCAGAACCAGTTGCAAGAATTACTGACTTACTCTTTAAAGTGTTTCCAGAACCATCAGTTAGAACTTTTATTTCACCACTTAAATCCATAGCTACGATGTCATCAGTAAATATTTTTGTCCCGAACCTTTCGCATTGCTTTCGAAGCGAATCCATAAGATCTGGACCCATCACACCATCAGGGAACCCTGGAAAATTTTCAACCTCGGTGGTATTCATAAGTGCGCCACCAGCAGTAACAGATCCTTCATAAAGTACTGGTGCAAGTTCTGCGCGAGCGGCATAAATTGCGGCGGTGTATCCGGCTGGACCCGAACCCACAATTACAACATCAAGTATTTCGCTCATCTGGCTACCCTATCTTTTTACGGTTCGTAAGAACTTCAATGGCGCTAGTAATTTCACTAACACGGGCTATCTTGCAGAGAGCTAAATAACCAGACGCTGATACAAATAGAACGATAAGCAACCTAACAGTATTCCCGCCCGGGATTGAGCCTTTAAGTAGCCAAGTAGGAAGTGCAATCACAAGTGCCAACCCAGTTAGTTTGGCATAAAACCCAATAACTTCAGAGATTGAAATATGAATTTCGTATCGACGGAGCAGTCGAACCGTGCTCCAAGTTCCAAAGTAATAACTAATTGCGAGAGATCCTGCCAGTCCGACCGTTACCCATTCCGGAGGCAAGATAAATGCGAGGGCAACCGCGAAGAGAATTCCTATAACATTCATAATCGCATTACTTAAAACTTGTAACTTCACATTCTCAAAGGCGCTCAATCCGCGGAGCGCAATCAAGTTGACACTCATCGGCGCCAAGCCAAGAGCTAGAGCTGAAAGGGTGTAACCCAAATAATTTGAATCCGCAAGGGAAATTCCGAAGAATAAGGTTTCGGTTATAAGCGGCCCAAAGAAGAGAAATGCAACAGCGCTAGGAACGGTTACTAGGCCAACGATGCGCATTGCTTTTACAAGTTGGTCGTGGATTAATTGTGGTTTCTTCTCATGTGCAAATTTTGAAAGCGTAGGCAATAAGGCGGTTACGACAGAGATGGTGATGATCGAATGAGGCAGCATGTAGATTAAAAGCGCATTACTAAATGGCGTAAATCCAACACCTGTTTCTATCCCAGCCTTTAGAGCTCTAACTGCAGCGCCAGTTGAAAGATTTACCGTTACCAAATAACTCGCCTGCGAAATCGCTACAAACAACAAGGTCCAAGTCGCCAAGTGAAGTGATTTGCGCAATTCGGAATCACGCCAATCAAAGCGTGGGCGAATCTTGATATTTGTTCTCGATATAACTGGAATTAAAATGAGCGCCTGCGCGACATATCCAGCAGTGCTACCTAAGCCAATCCAAATAATTTCAGAAGTTGGAATTGTCTGGACTGTAGGTTGTGTCGAATATTTAAGGAACCAACCAAAAACTCCAATAGCTATTAGGTTATTTAAAACTGGAGCCCACATCATCGGGCCAAATTTCCCTTTGGCGTTTGCTACTTGGCCAAGTAATGCGAAAAGTCCCATAAAAAAGATCTGGGGTAAGCAATAACGCATAAATTCACTCGTAACGTCAAATTCTGGGCGGCCGATATAACTTGTTGCAAATATCCGCACCAACACCGGGGCGAGTAAAATCGAAATAATTACTAAGCCACCTAAAAACACGCATGTTGCTGTGACTAAACGTGAAATGAATGCACTCCCACCGTCTAAGTCATTTGTTGACCTAACAATCTGAGGTACAAAGATCGCGGTAAGTGCGCCACCAATAATTAAGTTATAGAGAATATTTGGCATGGTGTTTGCAACGTTGAAAGTGTCACCGAGTAGAGTCGTGCCAAGTACAGCGACCAAAAGCAAGCCGCGAGCCAACCCAGTTATCCGAGAAACAATTGTTCCAACCGCCATTATGGTAGAAGATTTTAAGAGCGACTTATCATTCATACTCGCTTCTTTCTAATCCGTCGAAAACTTTGGACAAGCGCTGAGATAAAGAGAATTATCGCCCCACCGGAGGTGATCCAGGTAGCAATTGGGCTAATAACTTTAAGAGTTACGGGATAAATCACTTCACTAGCAAGAGCTTTGCCTTTATCAGTAGAGAGTGAAACTGTGAGGTCACTATTTCCGGAAGTAACAACCTCGATGGGAATCATCACTTGGACTTTAGATTTTCCATTAACAATCTGATTTTTGACTGAACCAACAAGTACCTTGCCATTAGAAGCGCTGACTTTTACCGCAATTGTTGCCGGATTAGGGAAATCATTTATTAAAGTTATCGGCAAATTTTGCTTAGTTGAAGTTACTGTAAATCGCCCTGGCGCCGACCTTATTTTATTTGATAACAACTGTGTACTTGTCATTAGGTCCAGCGCCAATAAAGTGCGATTCCCGTTCTTTAAGGCAGGATGGAATACGGCCGCACTTTGAGCCTGAAATTTTTCGATCTCTTCAATCGACATGTAATTTGAATTAACCTTTAAAACGATCTGTGATCCTCTAAAAGTTTGGGTGGTTAAAAAATCTACCTTATAACTATCGCCACTCGGGTAATCTGCCATTTGCGAAACTTCTCTACCAATAATTGCGGCTAATCGCTTGGCGCCAAATTGCAAATAAAAAACTTTTTTAGTTGGAGCAAGTTTAGAAAGCCAGTAACCAGATGGATTTCCAAAAGGCAGCGCAGTTATTCGCTCGCCACGCGTAATAGCGGAAAATTGATTAAGCCAAGCTTTTGCAACATCTGCGCCCGCACCAGAATCACCATTTGTTAAAACATAATCCGAGGTCATAGCAGTCACTTCTTCAATAAGTTGGGGATCAATAAACCAACTTCGATTTCCTCGTGGAGGGTTAAAGACAAGTTGACCTAATCGACCTTCGTTTGCGAGCAAGTCAACCAATTCATCATCAACGAAAATCCCATCAATTTGGCGGTGGGTTGGTTCAGTAATAGTGATTTCAACAGTTGCCGCGTTTGCCATCGGGGTTTGCAAGATTGTCAAAACTAAAAGCGCCACTAAAGCAATTAACTTCTTCATACTTTTAACTCACCCGATTTTGCAATCAATTTCTTCTCATCTGGGTAAGCGAGCAATTCTACGATCTCCGATAATGGAAACCAACCAACATCATCCACTTCGGTTATTTGTGGTGCCAACTCCCCACCGATTTCTTTAAATAAGAAATGGTGAACGGTTTTATGAATTCGGTTGCCACCAGCCATAAACCAAAAATCAATTACGCCAAGCTCTCTGGAGATTTCACTTTCAATTCCAGTTTCTTCCTGAACTTCACGTATTGCGGCTTGCTCTGGAGTTTCGCCCTCTTCAATATGGCCCTTTGGAAGCGACCAGAGCAAGCGCTCACGGTTTTGATCTTTCAAATCGCGTCGGCCAATCAATAGACCCTTTGTGCCAGTTGAATCAATTACCAAACCACCAGCGCTAACCTCATCAACCCGTTTTGCATATACACGTTTAACCGGCGGTTTTTTGGCAGCAGGTTTTGCTTGTGGGCTTGCAGGATTATTTAAATTTGGTGGGGTCGGGCCCTTTGGACGTCGTCTCCGACGTTTTTTCCGTTTAGCCTCGCCACCGCCACCAGGCGCCGTGGTCATTGGGCAAGGTTACTGCTCTAGCCTTAGATACTGTGACAGCGAACCCAGATTTAACCTCAAGTGACCCCAAGACGATTGCGGCCAACCTCGCTATTCCCGTGCTATTAGCCAGGAGGCTTGCCACAGATTTGGCAGAAAAATTCGCTAAGGCTGGATTCACGCTTGCTCTAGTTGGTGGCCCAGTACGCGATGCGATTTTGGGGCGGTTAGGTAACGATTTAGATTTCACTACAAATGCTAAGCCAGATGAAACTAAATCAATCATAAAAAAAAGCGCTGATTCGCTATGGGAAACTGGGCGTGAATTTGGAACTATTGCTGCGCAATTTGGGGATGTAACTGTAGAAATTACAACTTACCGAAGTGATGTTTATGGCCATGAAAGTCGTAACCCAGAAGTTAAATTTGGTGAATCAATCGAAGGTGATTTACTTCGTCGCGACTTTACCGTTAACGCGATGGCGCTGGAGTTAACCACAACACCACCAACATTTATAGATAACTTTAACGGGGTAACAGATTTAATTAAGAAAGTTTTACGAACTCCGGGGTCTCCTGAAGATTCATTCTCTGATGACCCACTCCGCATGATGCGTGCGGCAAGATTTGCTGCACAACTTGGATTTGAAGTCGACCCAACAATTACTTTAGCTATAAAGAATATGGCTGCAAGAATTGAAATAATCTCAGCAGAACGAATACGTGATGAATTTACAAAAATAATTATGTCGCCTAATCCAAGAGCTGGAATCGAGATTTTGGTCGAGACGGGGCTTGCAGAATATGTTCTACCTGAAATTCCAAAACTTAAATTGGAAATCGATGAACATCATCATCATAAAGATGTGTATGAACACACTCTGAAGGTCTTGGAGCAAGCAATAGCGCTAGAGGATCGCTTAGGTGGCCCCAACCTGGTAATTCGTCTCGCCGCTCTGCTTCACGACATCGGCAAACCTAAAACACGAGAGTTGATAGATGGCGGTGGAGTTTCATTTCACCATCATGAAGTTGTAGGCGCTCGGATGGCGAAAGAGCGCTTGAAGAAGCTTCGATTTAGTAACGAGATAGTTGATGGCGTTTCATCTTTAGTATTTCTTCATTTGCGCTTCCATGGGTACGGCACCGGGGAATGGACTGATTCTGCTGTTCGCAGATACATTAGAGATGCTGAACATCAATTAACTCACTTACATGTTTTAACTAGAGCCGACTGCACAACTCGAAACCAGAGCAAAGCTGAGGGTTTAGCGAAGACATATGACTCACTTGAAGCGAGAATTCTTGAACTTATGGCGCAAGAAGAGTTGGAAAAAATTCGTCCAGATTTAGATGGCCTGGAAATTATGGCGATACTAGGAATCTCACCTTCACCAATTGTCGGCCTTGCCTACCAATATTTGTTAGATCTGCGAATGGATCGCGGACCACTCGGTGTTGATGTGGCTAAAGACGAACTTCTTAATTGGTGGAGTTTGAATAAGCCGAAAATTTAGATGTACGGAGCAAGATTAAGCCTGCGAGTAGATACGACAAGGCGATCAACCAGGGCGTTGTGAGCGATATTCCACTTGATGGCAAGGTGAGTGCTGCGATTATTGCGCCAGAAACAATCGCACCATTCACTGCAACATCATAAAAAGCAAAGATTCGTCCACGAAATTTATCCTCAATTTTTGATTGCACAAGTGCATCATTTGTAATCTTCAAACTTTGGCCAAAGCCGCCAACAAAGAATGCGGTAAAAATCATCATAAACTCAGTTGGAAATAAACCGAAAAATATTAAGAAAACAGTTGGGGCTAACATCGAGATTCGCATCCATTTATGACGACCAAATTTTGCAACACCAAATGGTCCAGCTAAGGCACCTAAGCCAATTCCAATACCAGCAATTGTTAGGGCATATGCAAAACCCCTTAATCCAGCGTCAGGATCATCAGGTGGGTTGTAAGTATTTCGTTCAGATAAAAGGGCAATCAAAGTTAACGCTGTAATGCCACCTCGCTGCACACCAGTTGCAAAAATTCCACGCAACGCATCCCCATGTTTGCGCAGGATATGAAATCCTTCAAGCATTTCACCGAAACCACGAGCCTCTTGTGAAACTTCATGCTGCATCGGGCCAATCTCTTTTTTCTCAAGAAGTGAAGCAAATAGAGCTGCCAAGAAATATCCACCTGCTGCAATAAGAATTAATAAGGCATCTATTGAATCACCAGTAGTTTTAGTATCCAAGAAATTTTTCAAACCAATGCCAACCCCACCGCCAACAACTACAAAGATAGTTCCACCAGTAACAGCTAGCGCATTTGCTGAAATCAAGACCTCTCTATTAACTAACAAGGGCAGGCCAGCAGAAAGCCCAGCCAGGATTAATCGATTTACACCAAATGCAATAAGTATAAAGAAAGTTAAGAGAAGTCCAGTTGAACCTCGGAGAATTAAAAGCGCAATAACTAATAAATCGAAGGCGCGGATTAAGTTGGCAAATTGCACAACGCGCTTGCGGCTAAACCGATCTAAGAAAATTCCAGCATATGGTCCTACTAATGAATAAGGAAGAAGCACAACCGTGAAAGCTAACGCCGCCTTAACTGCATCAGGTTGGCGTTCTGGTGAAAATAAAACAAATGAGGCTAAGGCAGATTGAAATGCGCCATCAGTGAGTTGCCCCATCCACCTAACCCGAAGTAATTTAGGTAGTGCGCCATACCCATCTCTTAACTTCATGATGCAAAGCGTAATCTTCAAATAAGGTTTATTCTTAGCCATTATGTGGTCGCGCCGAGATAACATCGATTATTCACTTGATCGTCGTGCAACTTTGCTTGCCCTCTTTCGTGGCTCTTCCTCCGCGATGGATGCCTGCGATGCTGATCCATATTTAAAACGAGCGGCTAAACACCACGGTGAATCGTCTGCTCGGCCCTGTCCTGTTTGTAAGAAGATTGAAGTTAAAGAGTTGCGCTATGCCTTTGGCGACCAATTAGGGCAGTACTCAGGTCGCATCAAGTCCATAACCGAGCTAG
This sequence comes from Actinomycetales bacterium, assembly GCA_007280395.1. Classification (GTDB taxonomy): domain Bacteria; phylum Actinomycetota; class Actinomycetes; order Nanopelagicales; family Nanopelagicaceae; genus AAA044-D11. The sequence continues at coordinate 17,413 of QYQH01000067.1, forward strand.
ATGAGATGCAGAATGAATATGGTGAATTTCGGGTTTATACCGTAGAAGTTTGTTTGGATTGTGGTTGGAATCATTTAATCTATTCATTCTTATTAGGCGATGGCCGCGCTCGAAAGGTGCCACGAAAAATTCATACGCTGGAAGATGATGATTGGAAACCAGTGAAAGAATTGAAAAGCTGGCACCTTCATGAGAAATCCCTTAGGGGCCGTTAGTTTTAAGGAGCAGCAGGTAGCCTTCACATATGAATAATCTACGAAGAAACTTAATCCGATTTGGCATTTTTGCCAGTGGGATTGGTTTTATCGTGGCCGTTCTCGGTTTTGCATATGCATATTTCACTGTAAGCATTCCTGATGCAAATGCTTTCGTTAATAGCCAGTCGACAATTATTCAATATGCAGATGGTCAAGAAATTGGGCGTTTAGGATCTGAAAACCGCACCGTTGTTAAATTGGCAAACATCCCGCTTCAAGTACGCCAGGCAGTCATGGCAGCTGAAGATCGAAATTTCTATACTCAAAGTGCCGTCAGTCCTATCGGTATTGCACGAGCACTTTTCAATAACTTGAAATCAGGGTCACTAAATGGTCAGGGTGGATCAACAATTACCCAGCAATATGCCAAGACTGCATTCTTAACACCAGAGCGAACAATTACCCGAAAAGTCAAAGAACTTATCATTTCAATGAAATTACAAAGTCAGATGTCTAAGGATGATATTTTAGAGAGTTATTTAAATACGATTTATTTTGGTCGTGGATCATATGGAATTCAAACTGCATCGGAAGTTTATTTTGGCAAGAGCGTAAGCAATTTATCAGTTTCACAAGCCGCAATTCTGGCGAGTATTCTGCGTTCACCAGGTTATTACGACCCTTCATACAGTAAAGAAAATGCAACGCGACTTAAAGCGCGATGGCAATATGTTATTGATGGAATGATTGCAAAAGAATGGTTAACAAAGACAGAAGCCGCAAAATTAACTTATCCAGTTATCCGCGA
>QYQH01000082.1 GCA_007280395.1 Actinomycetales bacterium
GATGCCGCACAAGCAGCGCCAGGCAAGCAGATTTTAATTTGGGGCACCGGAACTATTGGGTTATTAACCGCCCAATTTTGTATTGCAATGGGTGCCACCGTACACATGGTTGGAAAAGATCTAGTAACAATTAAGTTGGCAATTGAAGTTGGCGCCGCATCTGCCAGTGAAAGCGTTATCGATATTGAAGGCGGCTATGACGTAGCTATTGATGCAACTTTTGATCGTGGCGTTCCAGCGAAGTTAGTTGATCTAGTTGAACCTGGAGGCCGCATCGTTCTAATCGGGGTCGATAATAATTCTGCGCTAATTGATTCCCGCAAATTAGTTTTTAAAGATGTAACAATGGTTGGAATTCTCTCGGGCTCACCTGGGTTGCCACATTCAATTGAATTTATAAAGAGCGGTCGGATTGATCCGCGAATTATTGTTGGTGCAACTGTTGGGCTAAATGAAGTAGGAGAAGTCTTCCTTGGCAAAAGGCCTACAGGTGCCGGATCTGGACCAAAGATTCTGGTTGACCCAAGTAAGTTTTAGTTAATTAAACTCTGGTAATCCACGCCAATTAATTCACATGGCCGAGTTGTAACACTTGCCAGAGCATCGCTCCTTTCTATTCCAATCGAGCGCATTATTTCTAGCGATTGCCCAAGAGTGCCAATTCCGCCAGCAAGGGTTCCATCCAAACGTCGAGCTTGTCCGCCTTCAATCGTTACTTGCATATCACCAAAGGGATAGGTTCCGGCGCCAATTCCGGCGGCCGCAATCGGGTCATTTGTAACAATAAAACGCTGACTAACCTTTTGTAGAGTTGATTTCACTAATTCATTTGGCACATGAACTTCATCAACAATTATTTGAATCATGATGTCATCGCGTTCGATTGCTACCTGTGCGGTTCCATCTAGCGGTGGCTTAGGCATTGCATTAAATAGATGCGTAACAGTCTTTGCACCAGCGTTAAATCCAGCAATCGCTTCCTCGCGATTTGCGTTGGTATGGCCAAGTGAAACAACTATTCCATTTGCAACTAAGTATTGAATCAATTCAATTGCGCCTGGCAATTCAGGTGCAATCGTGACTATCTTTATCAACCCAGCTTTCAATAAGGCCTTTAAGTGGTTTAGATCTGGGGCCACAATATGTTCGATGGGATGAACTCCACGTTTTTCAACCGAAATGAAGGGTCCCTCTAAATGGGTTCCAAGAATCTTGGCTTCACCTGGCAGGGGATTGGTGCGAACTTCTTCGATTAATTTAATTGCGCGAACCGCATCGGAAAGTGCTGAGGTAATAATTGTCGGCAGATATCCAACTACGCCATTGTCATAAAGCGACCTAGAAACTTTGCGAACGTCATCTGCGCTCTTCGCAGAAAGCAGGTCAATCCCACCATGACCATTAACTTGAATCTCTATATATAGCGGCTTCATTATCTCTTAAAAGTTCTAATTAGTGGCTGAAATATTCCAGGGCTTTCCAAGGTTGCCAAAATTCCAGCGCCATCGAGTGAACTCTTACCCGAGATGTAGATACATAGCCCATGAGTTTCTAACTTCTTTGCAACTAACTTTGTTACTAAGTTATCTGGAGCTAGAACTCCACCAATTAACGCAACTTGAAAATCGGGGCCTCCGCCACATTCTCGTTTCGCAGTAGTGGCAAGCAGTACAACTTCATCAGCTGCAGCATCTAGAATCGCATGCGCAGTTCTGTTTCCTGTAGCGGCCAGTTCGCTAACGACTTTGGCAAAGGATGCGATTGCATGAACTGGTCGATCTAATTGATGGACGGTATGAGTTAATTGATAAGGCTCGGCACCAAAGTGTTTGCAGGCAACGCCAAGTATTTCGCTATCGCCACCACGACCATCCCGCGCACGAAGCGCAGAGTTCAAGGCCATCTTGCCAATCCAATAGCCACTTGCTTCATCACCAATTAAAAATCCATCTCCCGCTAATGAATGTGCCATTGTGCGATTCTTTCCAACTGCTAGTGCGGTGATTCCGGTTCCTGCCGCAATTACTACGCCATCCTTTTCAATAGCAGCCGCACATGCGCTAACTGAATCACTGCAGATCCAGAGCTCGTTAACTCCTGATTTGGCTAATACCGCTCTTGCAATATCGCCATACTGTTTATCATCGGCAGGTAGCGTTGCAACAGCAAGTACCGCGCGATCAATTGGACCGCCCACGTCGCTGGCAAAATCAATAATTAAATTGGCCAGGTAATCAACGAGTGGAAGCTCTCCTGGTGAAAAACCAGCAAAGTTCTTACTAATTGACTTGCCATCTGCCCCCTCGGATTTGGCGCGAATGCCTGATCCGCCGCCATCGAAGAAGATTACGTTCTTATTCATAAGTGAGCCATTATCTAGTAAGTGTTACCTTTTTAAGTCCCTCTGGACTATCAGGATTCAAACCATTCTTCCGAGCAAACTCCAGCGCGAAGCTCTGCAAGATAATTGCATCAACAACACTTGAGTAAATTTCATTTTCACAATTAGCCCCCGGCACAACAACCTCACCAGGTAGAGCTAGAGCGCCAGAACCAAACCAGAATATTTTTGGAGATTTGGCGCGAATCTTTTCTAGGTCACCCTTAAGTGAGTCAAGTGGAATCCCATTCGGGGCCATAATAAAAACTTGAGTATTACTTGTTAGCGCTGATATTGGTCCGTGCATGTAATCGGCAATCGATAGACCTTGAACCGAAATCTTGCTGGTCTCTTGTATCTTTAACGCAGCCTCGCGGGCATTTGGATAAGAAAATCCTCGACCGAGAACAACGATCTCACTACTCCGCTCACACTTTGAAACCGCGGCGGTAACGGGCGCTAAATCTGCAAGAAGTTTCTCGCCCGCGCTTACAATAGATTTGAAATTATTTAGAGTTGAACTCCAAGCATTTACGAGCAGCAAACACCCTAGAAGTTGGGCCGCATAAGTTTTTGTTGCAGCAACAGCGATCTCTTTACCTGCCATTAGTTCTAAATGATGATCGGCAAGTTTGGCCAGGGGAGATGCGCCATCATTGGTAATTGAAATGATCTTGGCACCACCGGTTTTTGCCGCTGTCGCATATTCAACAAGGTCAGTTGATTGACCGCTCTGGCTAATCGCGACAACTAGCGTCTTTTCAAAGTGCAATTTTGAGTGATAGATAGTTACTGAAGAGGGCGAGGTCAATCCAACTGGTAAGCCAAGTTGGGTCTCAATTAAATACTTTAAAAAGTGAGCGGCATTATCTGATGTACCTCGGGCTAGAACCAAAACCGATTGAATCTCGCTGGCTTTGAGCAGCCCAGCAAGGGCGCTAAATTGTGCTTCAGAAGCAATTAATTTAGTAAAAACGGTTGGGATCTCGGCAATCTCTGATTGCATAATCGACCCAATTTGATTCACGTCGTATTTTCGCATGAAAGTTAAAACTTTCCTAGCGCGCAGCCGCCGTAGTTGGTAGCGTGAGCACGTGCTTGAAGCGGATTTAATCTCGGTATTCCACAAAGGGATGCCAATCGCAGCCCAGGGAACCAGTATCAGCGATTTTCTAGCCACAAAGCCAAATTTATTTACTGCAGGTTTTCAATTCCCAATCATGGCTCTTCGAGATAGCGCGCTGGAACATAACATCAAGCGCATGGCTGATTACTGCAAATCACTCGGTTTTGAATTAGCTCCACATGTTAAAACTCCGATGGCACCCCAGATTGCAAAGCGCCAGATTGATGCCGGTGCTTGGGCGCTAACTGTCGCAAACTTTAGCCAGGCTTCGATGATGTATGCCTCTGGATTTACTCGATTAATTATCGGTAATGAAGTTATGGAACCAACTTCAATCGCAGAAATCGCCAAGATTAATGGCAGCGGCGCTGGTGAGATTATTTTCTACATCGATTCCCTTGCCGGGCTAAAGATTGCCCAGAGCGCAATCGAAAAAGTTCCAAATGCAAAGCTCAACGTCTTTATGGAGATTGGCGCAGTTGGTGGGCGCGCTGGAATTCGCGACCTAGAACTCTTGAAAGTTATTTTGGCTGAAATTGCCAAAGATGATCGCATCTATGTTCGCGGGGTTTCTGGATTCGAAGGTGCGGTACCTGGTGGCGATCGAGCAGGAGAAGGAATTGATAAGTTAAGGACATTTCTTCGTCATATTGTTGCAGCAGCAAGAATTGCAGCGCCATATATTCGCGGCGATAAAATAATTATCTCGGCCGGTGGAAGTTCCTACTTTGATTATGTTGCCGAAGAGTTTGCAAAGTATGAAGGCGATGCCCATCGCATTCTTCGCAGCGGTGGATATGTAAGCCACGACCATGTTCATTATGAGGGTTTATATCCATTTATGGGGCTTCCAGATAGTGATCGTTTCTACCCCGCCCTTGAACTCTGGGCGCGAGCATTGAGCGTCCCAGAACCTGATTTAGCAATCCTTAATTTTGGAAAGCGCGATGCCGGAAATGATCTTGATGAGCCACTTCCAATTCTCAAACTTGAGGGCAAACCACAGCCATTTAACGGAAAAATCAAGGGCCTAAATGATCAGCATGCATTCATGAACATCACACCTGGTTCAGTAGCAGTCGGGGACATAATCGGATGTGGCATTTCCCACCCCTGCACAAATTTCGACAAGTGGCGCCTAATGCCATTAGTTAATGACGATTACGATGTAATAGATTTAGTGCATACTCATTTCTAACTTATTTCTAATTAACCTCCAACCGAAAGGTCATCATGGCTAACTCAACTATCAAGCATGTAACTGCAAAAGGTGCACCAGCTCCAGGTGGTTCATATTCACATGGCGTAATCGCCAATGGTTTTCTCTACACCTGCGGAATGGGCCCAGTCGATCCTGCTACTGGCAAAATTGTTGAAGGTGGCGTCGGTCCACAAACTCGTCAAACTTTAATTAACTTAAAGGCAATTCTTGATGAGGTTGGCGCTGATTTCAGCCAGGTAGTTAAGACAACAGCACACCTACAAAATTGCGTTGCAGACTTCGCAGAATATGACAAGGTCTACCGTGAATTTTTATCTGCCCCATTTCCAGTTCGCACAACAGTTGGTTCAGATCTAATTGGCATCTTGGTCGAAATCGATTTCGTGGTAGCTCTATAAAATGAGCTATCAATTTGCATCAGAACTAGCTGGGCGCACCATCGTCATCACTGGCGGTGGACGCAGTATTGGTCGAGAAATGGTAGCTGCTGCAGCGGCGGCAAAGATGAAGGTTGCAATTTTAGAGGTTAATAAAGTTAATCTTGATAAGACGGTAGCTGAACTTAAAAGTGCTGGCGGCGATGTAACTGGCTATGTTGTTGATCTAGAAGTTAAATCACAGATTGTTGATGCGATTGCGAAGATTGAAAAAGATTTTGGCAAAATCGAAGTATTTGTAAATAATGCGGGATTTCATGATGGCGAAGATATGCTTGCAAGCACGCTGGAAATGTGGAATAAGACCTTTGCGATAAACACGACCGCGCCATTTCTATGCATACAAGCAGTCCTACCTGGCATGATTGCGCGAAATAGTGGTTCGATAATCAATATCGGTACCGTTAATTCGAAGATGATGATCGGAAGTGATTCATACACCGCATCTAAAGCTGCGCTCCATGCAATTACTCGCACAGTTGCTGTTCGATATGGAAAGCACAATATTCGATGCAACACGATAGTTCCTGGAACGATTGCAACTGAAGTTTGGCAAGAGCGTATCGATAGAAATCCCACAATATTTGAGAATTTGAAATCTTGGTACCCACTTGGGCGCGTAGGAAAGCCTTCCGATATTACTTCCGCAGTTCTCTTTCTGGCCTCTGACCAAGCACCATGGATGACAGGAACAGAATTCGTTGTAGATGGTGGATTGCTTGCC
>QYQH01000024.1 GCA_007280395.1 Actinomycetales bacterium
TTCCAGCACCGTTGCCTAAGGCGTAAGTAACTGATTTAGGTGGGACTGCGCTCCACTGCGCAGTGATCGTTATATTAGTAGTTCCAACTTTAAATGATGCCCCCGGTGCATACGTAATCGTTCCAATTAACCAACTGCTAAATGTATTAGCAGCTTCGGTAATTCCTGCCTCATCGGCGAGCGTGAAAGTTGCACCCTCTGCAAGTGCGATCTGGGTTGGAAGTGTTCCCGTTCCACCATTAAGTGAATAAGTTATCGTGCGAAGAGGCACAGCTTTCCACACTGCCGTTAGCGTGATATCGACTGTCGAGGCTGTGTAAGTGGCACCTGCGGCGTAAGCCACTAATCCATTGGTCCAATTGCTAAATACAAAACCCGCGCGTGAGAGGCCAGCAGAATCTGCTACCTTAAATGTTAAGCCCTGTGCAACTGGATCTTGTATTGGAAGTGTTCCGGTTCCACCATCGAGAGAGTAAGTAACGTTTCGAATTGGATTAGCTGTCCACACTGCTTCAAGAACAAAATTATTTCCACCCATAGTGACCGTTGCGCCTGGGTCATAATTAGTCGAGCCATCGGTCCAACGAGCGAAGGCGTATCCCGCTCTAGTAAATCCAGTGTGGTCGGCAACAATAAAGCTTGCACCTTCCAATACATCGGCTTGCGATGGAGCAAGACCTGTCGTAAGTGAAGTCGTAGCTCCAAGACCTAGATTTATTACATAAGTAACTGTGTGTGAAGGATTAGGTGCCCAAATTGCAGAGAGCTGAACATTGGAGCGAGTGATCGTATAGGTCGAGCCAGGAACGAAGTTAGTCGTTCCATCAGACCAACTGTTGAAGGTATACCCAGGTCGAACTGCGGGCTTGGCTGCAACCGTGAAGCTCAAACCATCCACAACATCGGCCTGCTTAGGCGCAGTACCTGGTCCGCCTTCTAATGAATAGGTGACGGCGAAAGAGCCAGCCTGGGTCCACTGCGCAGTCAACGTTATGCTCGAAGTCGACATCGTGTATGAATCCCCAGCAATATAACTATTAGTTCCATCAGACCAAGAGCTAAAGACAAATCCAGTTTTGGTCAACGTTGCTCCGTCGGCAATGGTGAAACTCAAGCCTTCAGAAACCGGTGGTTGAAGCGGAATTGTTCCGCTTCCCCCATTAAGTGCATATGTAACGCTGTGGCGGGTGCCTTGATTCCAAATTGCATACAACGTTGATGATGAGGTGAATGGGTAGCTCGCATTATTGGCGTAGGCGAGTGTTGTATCCGGTGCTGGATTACGTGACCAGCCGCCGAATGTAAATCCAACACGCGTGAAAGCATTCGCAATCAAATTCGTAGAGACGTTGGCTTGTTGAGTGTACGCAACTCCCCCACCATCATTCGGGCTAAATGTCACGGTCGCTAATGGCAAGGCGCTCCACTGCGCAGTCAATGTGACGTTGCTTAATCCCATCGTGTAACTGCTGCCAGCGGAGTAAGAAATCGGATCAACAGCAGATCCCGATGAGATCCAAGAAGTAAATGAATAACCGGTACGAGTAAATGTATTTGCCGCGATTGTAAATGTGAGACCTTCTACAACGGCGGCCTGAGATGGAGTCGTGCCAGTAACCGTTGCCGATCCTGCTGAGTAATTAACCGTGTGCGATGTATTTGCTGCCCAGCGAGCGTAGAGAGTAGCACTCGCAGCGAAAGGATAACTTGCGTTATTTGCATAGGCCAAGGCGCCATCAACTGTGAGCGACCAACCATCGAATGTATACCCGGCACGAGTGAATGTATTTGTGGATAGGTTAGTAGCAACATTCGTTGTCTGAACATCCATTGTTCCGCTGCCACTGTTGACATTGAAGGTGACGGATACATTTCCCGTAACAAAAGTAAAAGTGACACTGGTGCTCGTTGCCGACGTGTAATTTCCATCGGCAGCCTTAGTGGCTTGAATCAAACACGTTCCAGCCGTTGTTGCCGTAATTGTCGCTGTAGATGATGAATTAGATAAAGCACACGTTGTTGCAGTTCCGCCAGTGACGATGGCATAGGTGACGGCGCCGGTACCGCTTCCTCCGGTCGTTGTGATTGAAAGAACTTGCGAGTATGGGAAGGCCTTTGTTGATGTACCAAGAGACGATATCGAGAGGACGCTCGAAGTTGCAATTGTAAATGTAAATGTTTCGCTAGCACTTGTTGACGAAGTGAAGTTCGCATCGGCTGCCTTGCTCGCCTGAACTAAACAAGTTCCAGGAGTTGTAGCAGTAATGGTTGCCGTGGAAGAAGAATCAGAAAGGGCGCATGTGGTTGCAGTTCCGCCAGAAACAATGGCGTAGGTAACTGCTCCCGTTCCATTTCCACCGGTCGTAGTGATCGATAACACTTGTGAATATGGGAAAGCCTTCGCTGAAGTACCAAGAGATGAGATCGTCAATGTGCCCGAAGTCGCGATAACGAATGTAAATGTAGCGCTTGCACTAGTTACCGCGGCATACGTACCATCTGCAGACTTCGTAGCTTGGACCAAACATGTCCCAGCTGTAGTGGCGCTTATTGTTGCAATTGAAGTTGAATCTGAAAGTGCACATGTGATTGCAGTTCCGCCGGAAACTATGGAATACGAAATTGCGCCAGTTCCGCTTCCACCAGTTGTCGTAATGGAAAGTGCTTGAGAGTATGGGGATATCTTTGAACTGGTACCAAGTGTAGAAATAATCAAAGTGGACTGACTCAATTGAGAGCCAGTTGCACTAAATGTAAGGGTGACTACTCCCCCTGAGTAGGTAACAGAGGATGTGCCTGAGTTAGTAAATGATCCAGTCAATCCCGTGAGTGTGTAGTTGGTTGCTGCGCTGATTGTCACCTTTGCAACATAGACAGTGGTTGCAACGAAGTTACCAACAAGTGGCGTCGTTGCATCTGATGCAAACCAGGCAACGCTTCCGCTAAAGCCAGTTCCATTGCCGCCAGTTGTTGCAGGTGTTGCACCAGTTACTGGAGCTGTGAGCGTTAATAGGCTGCCGGCAACAGGGGCGAGATTGAAGGTGAAGGTAACAGTGCCAGTTGCGGCAGCATATGTTGCATCTGCAGCCTTAGTAGCTGTGATGGTGCATGTTCCATTAGTAGCAGCTGTCAGAGTGGCATTGGCCGCACTCGATGAGAGTGCGCATGTTGTTGCAGAGCCATCGGCAACTGTGTAAGTAACTGCGCCAGTTCCTGAGCCACCTGTTGTAGAGAAAGATGGAGTAGCGCTGTAGGCAGATCCGTTATAGATAGCAGATGATGTTACTTGGGCTGCAGTCAGTGTGGCCTGAGTTGCAAGAGTGTAGGTAAAGCTCGCTGTTGCCGTAGTTGATGAGTAAGTGCTATCTGCGGCCTTGGTAGCTGTGATTGTGCATGTGCCAGCCGTGGTGCCAGAGATCGTATTGGAGGCTGTGGTATTTAGAAGAGAGCATCCAGTAGCCGTTCCATTGGCAACTGCATATGTTGTTGCGCCGCTTCCGCTTCCACCAGTTGGTGTGATGGTAATGGCCTGGGATGTGCCGGCAGCTGCAGTATTTGGGCTAACGACGATTGAAAGAGTGGACTGACTCAATTGAGAGCCAGTTGCACTAAATGTAATGGTGACTACTCCACCTGAGTAGGTAACAGAGGATGTGCCTGAGTTAGTAAATGATCCAGTCAATCCCGTGAGTGTGTAGTTGGTTGCTGCGCTGATTGTCACCTTTGCAACATAGACAGTTGTTGCAACGAAGTTTCCAACAAGTGAGGTTGTTCCATCTGATTGGAACCAGGCGACAGATCCTGTAAAGCCAGTTCCATTGCCACCTGTAGTTGCAGGTGTTGCACCAGTTACTGGAGCTGTGAGCGTTAATAGGCTGCCGGCAACTGGGGCGAGATTGAATGTAAAGGTCACTGGGACCGTAGAAATTACTTGGATGTAGGTTCCATCCGAGGCGATGGTTGCATTGATCAAACATGTGCCTGCCGTATTTGAGGTAAGAGTTCCCCCCGCCAAGATCGCACCGACATTACATGTGGTGCTCGTTCCATTTGTTACTGCGTAGGTAATGCTTCCGGCTCCGGCCGATGGTGTTGCAGAAAGAGATGGTGTGGCGCTATAACCACTTCCGTTATAGATAGATGATGTAGTTGTGGCAGAGACTGTAATAGTGCGAGTAATCAATGCGACGGCAGCTCCTGCAACCGATGTTGCCTGAGTGAGTTGGATAGCAGCAGGAACGGTGACTGTGTTATTGGCAACTCCCGTAAGGGTCAGACCCGTAATCGTGACGACCGTTGCACTTGTCCGAGTAAAAGTTCCAAGTGCAAGACGAGCGGCATCAGTACCAGCAAAGACAAAGTTGGCTGCAACTATTCCAGATGCTTTAAAAGTTCCATTAGGTAAAGTAATTGTTACCGATGTTGTCGTTGATGCTGTTACATAGGCAGCAGATGTGATATTGCTTAAACTGGATACAGCTGCAACTGAACAGCCGGTACAGGTAGCTTGTGCCGCAGCAGCTATCGTATTGTTGGTTCCACCCGTCATTCCTGATAAGTTTCCAAAAGTTATCTTTGTGGATGATGTAAGAGTAAGTGTCGCGAGATTTGCGGCGGAAAAGCGAGCTGAGTCAGCACCAGCAAACGTGAAATTCCCCCACTGCGCTTCCGAAGCGGTGAAGGTACCATTAGTAATAGTTAGGACGACACTAGTAGTCGTTGGCGCAGTAATGTAGGAGCCAGTGGTTTTTGTTGCTGCATTTGCGAATGGAAGAGGTACAACAACTCCAAATAAAAGTGATCCAACTAGTACAAGCAATGTAGAAGTTTTAGTGGCTCCAAAAGAAGATCCTCGGGCGCGTTTGGAAACCGAAGATTTCCTTCGAAATAACTTCAAATTAATTTTTGAAGCACCAAGATTTGATTTTCGAAGACCTGAGAGAGTGCGTACCCGCGAGTAAACAGGGAGCACCCTTGCACGGAGAATCCTCAAGATGTTCACGCGCTCAAACTATTCTTCACTCGGTGTGGACATTTTATGGTTTCGCTGTCGTTCCAAGGTCGACCATAAAAATTGATCTACCTAAATAATTTTGGAATCCACCGAACGCCTGACAGTCACTATTCGAGTACAATGAGCGCAGCCTCAAGAAAACAGGGTCGAATAACCCTTCGAGTTTTGCTCGAGTACTCATGGGTAGAATTTATAAATTTAACCTCACGTGACTCTCACTATGTAGTCACTGCGGGTACACACTGAGCGCAAAGGCTCGATGGGTTAGTACTGCTAAAATCGAGAAAGTAAATTAAGAATATTTATAATGGCGCGAATTCCGACGTGAAATGACGCAGAGATGCAGGCTCTTTAACGATTTTAAAGCCGCGAAGTTTGGAAGCGCTTTTATGGACCTCGGCACAGACTTCAATGACGTAATCAATGTGACTTTGTGTGTAGGTACGGCGAGGAATGGCCAGCCGCACTAGCTCCATCGGGGCTGCAACTTCACTTCCATCGGGTTTGCGTCCGAACATGACTGTGCCAATCTCGCATCCACGAATTCCGCCAACTTTATAGAGTTCAACTGCAAGGGATTGCCCTGGGTATTGCAGAGCTGGAACGTGTGGCAAGAAAGCTTTCGCATCGAGGTACACAGCATGTCCTCCGATAGGAAGCATCACTGGAATTCCAA
>QYQH01000069.1 GCA_007280395.1 Actinomycetales bacterium
CCATCGCTGATGAAACTGCTGAAACGCCAAGAACTAGCGCAGCGGCAGAAACAACGGCGAGGGACCGTTGGATCTTCTTATTCATGTGGAGCCTTCCTATAGGTTTTATGCTGTCCCGGGATGGGGAAGGTTCAAGGGTAGGGCTCATTACCCCAAAGCGACAACTGAAAGGAGCTCTGGTTGGTTACTTTTGTATTACGAAATACTCGGCCTGTATTAAGGGCAGATACTGAACTATCCGCCTAAATAGGCCTTCGTAACGGCCTCATCCTTAGCTAGATCTGAGGCCTTTCCACTCATTTTGATGAGGCCAGACTCTAAGACATAGGCGCGATCGGCAACATCTAGGGCTGCGGCGGCGTTTTGTTCAATCAGCAAGATTGTAATTCCCTGCTCACGAATTTTGATGATAGTTTCAAAGATCATGTCTACGAGAACTGGAGCCAGACCCATTGATGGTTCATCCAATAGTAAAAGCTTCGGGGCGCCCATGAGCGCGCGGGCGACGGCAAGCATCTGTTGCTCTCCGCCAGACATGGTTCCACCTTTTTGTTCATAGCGCTCACGAAGGCGTGGAAAGAGATCCAGAACTCTTTCACGATCGGCCTCAATGGCAACTTTGTCATTGCGCAAGAAAGCTCCGAGATCCAAATTCTCACGGACCGACATGCGAGGAAAGATTCGCCGCCCCTCTGGTGATTGGCACAGACCCAGAGCAACAATGTCATGACCGGCTTTGCCGGCAATCTCTTGGCCTTTAAAAACGATGCTGCCTGAAACTGGTTTAAGCAGACCCGAAATTGTCCGAAGGGTCGTTGATTTTCCTGCGCCGTTAGATCCAATAAGCGTAACGATTTCACCCTCATTGACAGTCAGTGACAAGCCTTTAACTGCCATGATCGAGCCATAAGAGACTTTAAGATCTTTAACTTCAAGTAGCGCGCTCATGCCTTCTCACCCTTTGCCTTGCCGAGGTATGCCTCGATTACTCGTTGGTTGGATTTAATCTCAGCCGGTAGACCTTCGGCGATTTTTTCACCTTGATCTAAAACAGTTACTCGTTCAGAGACCGACATAACAACACTCATATCGTGCTCGATTAAGAGAATTGAAACATCTTGTTCATCGCGCAGTTTGTACACGAAGTTAATAAAGGTAAGGGATTCCTGAGGATTCATTCCAGCAGTTGGCTCATCAAGTAAGAGAACTTTTGGTTTCAATGCCAAAGCTCGTGCAACTTCTAGGCGGCGCTGATCACCGTAAGAAAGATTTCGTGCGTACTCCCCCGCCATCTTTCCGATTCCCACAAAGTCTAGAAGTCTGCGCGCATCCTCATGCGCCTGTTTTTCTTCACGTCGCTGACCTGGTGTACCCAGAATTGTTGCGACGATGCCGGCCTTCATATGTGAATGCATTGCGACCATGACATTTTCTTCAGCAGTCATCAGCCCAAAGAGGCGAATATTTTGGAACGTACGAGCGATTCCACCAGCGGCGATTTTGTGTGGTGGCCTGGCAGTAATATCTTCTTCGCCAAATAGGACGTTGCCACTAGTTGGCTTATAGAGACCAGTAAGCACGTTGAAGAAGGTAGTTTTTCCAGCCCCGTTGGGACCAATCAAACTAACGATTTTTCCTTCAGGAATATCAAAGGTTACGTTGTTAACCGCAGTAAGACCACCGAACTGCACGGTAATGTCTTTAGCAAGAAGGGCGCTAGCCATCAGTGACTACCTCCTAAGTTCGACGTTTCATCATCTGATTCGTGCAAGATCGCCTTCAATCGTGACTCAGGGATCATTCCTTCTCGCTTATAAAGCATCATCAAGATTAGTACGCCGCCAAAGAGTAAGAAGTTATACGACGGGAAGTTAATGCTTGTATTGAAAGTATTATTAACCAAATCTCCAAAGGCTGGAAGACCAGTTGAGTTAATCCATGCAATAAGTAATGCACCAACCATTACGCCCCAGACATTTCCCATTCCACCAAGTACAACCATCGCTAGCAAGATAATCGAGATTGAGAAGTTGAAGCGATCGGCAAAAATTCCGTTAACGTGAGTAGCAAAAGCTACGCCGCCAACGCCGCCACTAAAAGCACCAACTGCATAAGCAGCTAACTTAGTTGACATCAATGGGACGCCCATCATGCTGGCCGCTAATTCATCTTCACGAATTGCAAGCCAGGCGCGACCTAGGCGACCCTTACGAAGTCGAAGTGAAACAAAGACCATGATCGCAGTGAGGAAGACAAAGATTGCAAACTTCCAACTAAAGTCGAAGGGTCCAAGAATCTTTCCCGGAACAGCAACGTTATCAATAGGAGAAATTCCCTTAGTTCCATTAGAGAGATTGAAGCCAGCGATATTTTCACCGTTAGTGAAAACCTGAGGAATAATCTCACCAAAGCCCAATGTTACGAGGGCTAAGTAATCACTCCTTAATCTCAGCGTTGGGGCACCGATGATGATTCCAAATATCGCGCAGATAATTCCGCCGACTCCTAGAACAGCCCAAAAAGTTAAGTGGATTCCAGGCTGATCTGCAGCATCTGAGGGTGAAAAGATATGGATATTTACTTGTCTGAAGAAAGAGGACATGAACCAACCTGCGCTGTATCCACCAATTGCCCAAAATGCTACAAAGCCAAGATCTAGCAAGCCTGCATAGCCAACTACGATGTTGAGTCCAAGAGCGCAAATGACCCAGACCATCGCCTCATTGACGGTGGTAGGTGGCAACCAGTTTTGGAAAATAGTCTGCGGGCCATCGGGCAGGTTGTACATGATGTACGTATAGAAAATCCAGATGGAAAGTGCGGCGATAGAAAAACCAATCGTCCACTTCTTGTGGCTTGCACCGGCGTTAGGCGTCTTTGATCGTTTCAACTTCATCATCACACCTTTTCCGTAACGGCTTTACCAAGAAGGCCAGTTGGTTTAAAGGCCATAAGGAGAATCAAAATTGAGAAGACTACGGTCTGAGACCACTGCTGGCCTAAGCCGATTGGAAGGCCATCGTTGAGACCTTGGACTAAGCCAATGAGGAGTGCGCCTAGAACTGCGCCTTGAAGATTGCCAATTCCTCCCATGACCGCAGAGGTGAAAGCGATGAGTCCTAATTGATAACCCAGGTTATAACTGGTTAAACCACGAGTCTGTTGAAAGAGCAGTCCTGCGGCACCTGCAAGTGCCCCGCCAAGTGCAAAAGTAAATGAGATTGTGCGATCAACGTTGATTCCCATCAAACGTGCAGCATCTTGATCTTGAGCAGTTGCGCGCATCGCCTTTCCTTGTCGAGTACGTGTGACAATCCATGACATAAGTAGAAGAAGTGGAATCGTTACAACGAATGAGATAATAGTTGTGTAAGGAATTGATACTCCGCTAAAAGATATTTTGCCGGCAGGCAAGACGCTATTCCATGTCTTGGGTCCTGAGCCATTCCAACGAAGACCTATGAATTGAAGTACGAATGAAACTCCAACGGCTGTGATCAGCGGAGCTAACTTCGGCGCTCGTCGCAATCGCCTATAGGCAAACCTCTCAATTCCCACGTTTATCGATGCCGCTGCGATCATTACAGTTACTAAACACATAAGAAAAACGCCCCACGCAGCTGGGCCTGATGAATCCTTATGAAACCAGATGGTAATGAAGTTAGCTGAAAAAACCGCACTCAACATAAATAAGTCACCGTGTGCAAAGTTAATAAGCTCGATAATTCCATACACAAGCGTGTAGCCAAGTGCGATCAAAGCATAGAGAACGCCGTTACTTAAGCCGATAATCGAGGCTTGAAAGAACTGCGAAGGTGACTTTACAAAGTTGATACCGAGCCAAAATATAATTCCGAAAGCAGCAATTGTGCTTAAGCTTCGCTCAAAGTACAACCTTCGAATTTGTCGGGCTTGATAACCGCCGGCTAAAAGTGACACGCATTCACTCCTAAACTTATTCTTGCAGTAAAAATGATTGTAATACACCTGCGAACTAATAGTGAAGGAGTGGTACTGAAGTCCCACTCCTTCACTTATTTAATGTAAACCGTTGCTTGGACTACTTTACAGTCCATGCCTTTACGGTTGTCTCTTGCCCACCCTTGACTACCTCAATGGTGATGTCCTTAGCCAATGTGTCACCTGAAAGTGTGCTAATAGTTAGCGCCTTTCCGAGTACAGACTGTGCTGCAGGAATCGTGATTCCAGAGCCAGAGAAGATTGCATTGGTCAAACCCTTACGAGTTCCATCTGACTTTGCAAGAGCTGCCAAGATAACCTGGACTGCTGCAACGCCGTAGATAGGGTACGAACCAATTGGATCCTTCTTGTATGCAGCCTTGTAAGCCTTAACAAACTTTGCGCCTGCTCCATTTGGAGAGTTCTTCAATAGGAGCTCAGTTGAAAGACCGGCAAATGATAGGTAAGCACCATCTGCTTCAGGCATTGAGTTAAAGTCTGGGTAACCAGTAAATCCATCTGGAGCCATAACCTTTACAACAGTGTTATTGCCAAGGACCTTGAACTTGTCCTTCATCAACTGTCCGCCGTTGTTATCAAAGATTCCAGCGATGTAAACCATATCTGGCTTCAATGCAGCAATCTTTGTGAACATAGCTTCGTATGAAGACTGCTTGGCATCCCAGCCTTCGCCGTATGCGCCACTTGAAAGGACTTTAAGGCCAATCTTGTTAGCTTCAGTTGTGAATGCCTGACCAACACCCTGACCATAAGTCTGTGTATCGTTTAGAACATAAACACTCTTGATGCCGATTGACTTTGCAAACTGTGCTGCTGCTGCGCCCTGAATATCATCAGTTGTGCATACACGTGCATAGTTGCGGATGCCCTTTGGATAGTAAACATCAGGCTCGCCTGGGTTCCATACCTTGGTTAGACCAGGGTTTGTGTTGGCATTTGAAATCATTGTCATAGCTCCACCTGGAGCTTGGTTAAGAATTGGAACAATGATCTTTGCGCAACCTGAGTTATATGTACCCATAACGGCTACTTCGCTCTTGTTAGCTACGTGTGCTTGTGCATTTGCTGCGCACTTTGCATCATCCCAGCCACCCTTTGCTGCTGTCGCATTGTCATAAATCTTCAGCTTAACTGTGTACTTACCAGCCTTGTATTTAATCTGCTTCAAGTACAAAGCGATTGCCTTGTTGGTTGAGTCATTTGAATCGAATGATGAACCCTGTAGAGGTAGATCAGTTGAAATAGTAAGAACTGTTGCAGCATTAGTTGCTGCAGGTACTGCTACTAGTCCTGCAACTACCATTACGGCAGAGGCAATGAAACTAATCGCGCGAAAACGCTTTTTCATGTATTACCTTTCCTGTACTTTTCGTCCCGGGACAGGGAGAAACAGAGGGTAATGGCACCAGCGCTAACTTATCAAGGTTTAAAGCGCCGAAATAGGTTGCAGTTTCGTTATAGAGTGCAAGTGCTCAGTTTTCAGGTACGGCATCCGGGCTGATAACGGCTTCTGCCACTTGTTTCATGGTCAAGCGGCGGTCCATGGCTGCGCGTTGAATCCAGGAAAAAGCTTCTGGCTCGGGCAGATTGAGCGCCTTCATGAGAATCCCCTTTGCGCGATCTATTAGTTTGCGCGTCTCGAGTCGATCATGAAGATCGGCAACTTCATCGGCCAGTGATCTCATTTGCAGATGTCTGCTGATCGCAATCTCAATTGCTGGAATTAAATCAGAAATCGTAAATGGCTTAACTACATATGCCATGACTCCGGCATCTCGCGCTCTATCGATCAACTCTTTTTGAGAGAAAGCGGTCAACATCAGAACAGGTGCTAAATTGATAATCTTTTCCGCTGCAGATATTCCATCCATGATCGGCATCTTCACATCGAGAATTGCAAGATCTGGTTTATGAAGAAGCGCTAAATCGATAGCTTCTTGGCCATTGGTCGCCTCAGCGACGATTTCATAGCCAGCGCCCTGGAGCATCTCAACTAAATCCATACGGATAAGTGCCTCGTCCTCGGCAACGAGAATACGAACACTCATGTCCAGTTCGCCCTTTCAGGATATAGATGTGGCTAGTGTGCCCCGAGTCGGATTCGAACCGACACTATGCAGTGTTTGAGACTGCCCTCTCTACCGTTGGAGTACCGAGGCCTACCAGTGAATCTTAGCGGTAGGCAGGTGCGACGCCACCAACGGCATCTCCCACTCGGTGAACACG
>QYQH01000042.1 GCA_007280395.1 Actinomycetales bacterium
ACGAAGTGTTGAAACATCCAAGTCTCCAAAGATTGTCATAGCAACAGTTCGTGGAATTGGTGTTGCAGTCATTACTAGCAGATGCGGTGGTTTAGATGCCTTCATTCGTAAGGCATCTCGCTGTTCTACTCCAAATCGATGCTGTTCATCAACAACCACCAGAGCTAGACCGTTAAACTCAACGCCCTCACTTATAAGTGCATGTGTTCCGATAACTATCCCGGCCTCACCATTACCAATCCGTCCAAGTGCTTCACGTTTCTGTGCAGTGCTCATTGAACCTGTAAGTAGCGCAAGTTGCGTACCTTCGCCACTTCCCTGCAAGGTACCCGCCTGCGCAAGATCTCCCAATAACTTTGCAATTGTCTTGAAGTGTTGCGTTGCTAAAACTTCTGTAGGTGCCAGTAGGACTGCTTGGCCTCCAGATTCAATAACAGAGAGCATCGCACGCAGCGCAATAACAGTCTTACCCGAGCCAACTTCACCTTGAAGTAAGCGATGCATTGGATGTGGCTTCTGCATATCTTGCGCAATCTCATTATTTACTTCAATCTGGCCGCTTGTATATTTAAAGGGCAGGTTCGATTCAAAGACGCTTACTAAGCCATTTGTCGAAATCTTTCTTGGCGTTGCATCAAGTTCTTTAATCTCAGCACGCCGCCCAGCAAGAAGTAATTGCAGCAAGATCGCTTCATCAAAAGTTAAACGCAACCTTGCTAGATCTGCCGCTTCAATTGATTCCGGTTTATGAATTGAAATCAGCGCTTCTTTAAGCGTTGGATATCCAAGTTCTTTAATTACACTCTCTGGAAGATAATCTTCAACTTCATCAAGTGAATCTAGAACTAACTCAACGCACTGCGAAATCTTCCAAGATGGCATCTTTCCGCCCGCTGGATAAACCGGTAAATACTTCCCAGCAAAAGCTGCGAGCGCAGAATCAACATCATCGCCATCGGGAATTAATTGATAATCAGGATGCGAAAGTTGACGCTTCCCATTAAATGAACCAACCTTTCCGGCAAACATTCCAGTCTTGCCAATCTTTAACTCTTTTTCGCGCCACGGTTGATTAAAAAATGTAAGTGACATTACCGCGCTGCCATCCGTCACATTTACTTCCAAGATATTGCGACCATTTGCTCGTCTGGTTTTAACCGCTGCAATTTCAGCCAATACTGTTACTTCATCGCCCTCAATTAGCCCCGAGATATCGGAAAATTCACCTCGAACTACATAACGCCTTGGGTAATGGCGAAGGAGGTCTTCAACCGTAGATGCTCCGAAAACCTTAGTAAGAGCCTCTGCGCTCCGGTCTCCGATGATGCCTTTAAGGCGATCTGAAAGTGCTGCCATGGGCCTATCTTCTCGCGCGGATTAGCCAATCCCTGCGTAGACGGGGTAATCTTTGCGACTTATTGCGAAACCCGTAATTTAACTTGATTCAAGGGAGAAATACCGTGTCCTCAAACTGCGATATCTGCGGCAAGGGTCCTAGCTTCGGCAACAAGGTCTCCCACTCAATGCGCAAGACCCGTCGTCGTTGGAATCCAAATATCCAACGCGTTCGCACTCTTGTTAGTGGAACTCCTAAGCGCCAGAACGTTTGTGCTTCATGCCTAAAGGCTGGAAAAGTAACTCGTTAATTCTGCTTTAAAAAGCTGTTGTGTATCCGTTGATGGCTGGTTGGCCACCAAGGTGCACGTAAAGAACTTTTGAACCCTCTTTGAAATAACCCTCTTTAATTAAATCAATCATTCCTGCCATCGACTTACCTTCATAAACTGGATCAGTAATCATTCCTTCAAGTTGGCCAACTAATTTAATTGCCTCAACAGTTTTCGGTCCAGCAACTCCATAAATCCCATCGTGCCAGCGATCCAATAGAACTATTTCAGAATCACGAAGTTCGCGGCCAAGTTCAATTGCTGCAGCTGTGCGAGATGCAATTCGCTTTATCTGTTCCCATGTTTTTTCAACAGTCGCAGAAGCATCGATTCCAATTATTGATTCTGCTCGATTTGAATGTGCAAACCCAGCAATCATTCCGCCTTGCGAAGAACCTGTTACCGAACAAACAATAAAATTATCAAATTTGATTCCAAGTTCAGCTTCTTGATCTTCAACTTCGAAGGCCCAGCCCGCAAAACCATGTCCACCGAGCGGGTGATCAGATGCTCCTGCTGGAATTGCATACGGCTTTCCACCACGCGCTTTAACATCAGAAATAGCCTCTTCCCAAGATTTTCTAAACCCAATATCGAAACCTGCGGGATCAAGACGCACTTCGGCGCCCATAATGCGACTCAATAAAATATTTCCAGTTTTTTCATAATTAACTTCATCCCAATCAACCCAATGCTCTTGCACTAGAACGCACTTAAGTCCGAGATGAGCTGCAACGGCCGCTACTTGTCGAGTGTGATTCGATTGCACACCACCAATTGAAACTAGGGTGTCACAACCTTGCGCCAACGCTTCTGCCGCTAAGTATTCAAGTTTGCGAGTTTTATTACCGCCATATGCCAGCCCGGAATTAACATCTTCGCGCTTAGCCCAAACTTCAACTTTTCCACCGAGGTGCTCGGTGAGACGATCGAGACGTTGTAGCGGCGATGGGCCAAAGGTTAGTTTCTCTTTAGGAAATGATTCAAGTTTAGCTCTAGACACCTCCAAATACTCTCACAGTAAATTAGAAATGGCGGAAACCGCTAGATGGTAAGTCTGCTATCCCTGGAACCGTAACTTTATTTCCGGTAACTACCTTGCCTATTTGATAAGCACCTACCGGAATTTGCGCGGAAGTCGTTGCAACAAATATGTGGTCCTCGCCTCCAGTCAATACCCATTGCCAGATATCAGATCCAGCGATTTCGGCCAGCGCTTCAAAGCCCGGAATAACTTTCACTAACTCAACATCTATCTCAATCCCAACCTTTGACGCTGATGCGATGTGGTTTAACTCCGAAAGCAGGCCATCGCTTACATCACACATTGAATTAACGTTTTGAAACTTAGTGGCCAATTTATAATTCACATCAGGCTTTCTATGGGCGCGAATGAAAGGAGAGTCCGAAATACCGTTCTGCAATTGGTTTAACCCTGCCGCTGATTTTCCAGCAAGACCAGAAGTAATTACGACATCGCCAACTTTTGCACCAGAGCGAGTGATTGGTTTTTCAACTTCACCTAAGGCAGTAATAGAAATAACTAATTTCTCTGCGCTTGAAAGATCGCCACCAACAATTGAAACACCAACTAAATCTGCTTCGCTCTTAATGCCATTGGCCAATTCTTCAATCTCAGGTATCCCAAAATCTTTAGTTAACCCAGCGCTGACTAATAAATACTTAGGGGTTCCACCCATCGCATAAATATCGGCTAAGTTCGCCGCAGTTAATTTCGCACCAATATCGTGCAGGCTCGACCACTCTCTTTTAAAGTGAACACCTTCAACCGCCATGTCCGTTGCGGCCACCAGATTTTGAGGGTTAGTTTTTATTACGGCGCCATCATCACCAATTCCCACGATTAAATTGGGATCGGAGAGGGCAAATATGTTGGAGAGTGCGGCTAGTAATTCGGACTCTGAAGCCAATTTGTGCCCCTCCTTATCAGACTTTTTAGGTCAATTTAATTATTCCCAAACGAACTCTAGAGGCGGTAGCCTTTAACTCTGCAATCACGACGCTGTGGAGAGCAGAAATATTTAGGAGTAACTCAAATGTCAGTTCAGGTATACATCCTCATACAAACCGAAGTCGGTAAGGCTTCAAGCGTTGCTAAATCAGTCTCCGCAATTCCTGGAGTCACTCTGGCCGAAGGCGTTACTGGTCCATACGATGTAATTATGCGAGCCGAATCACCGAGTATGGAAGACCTCGGTCGTGGAATCTTGGCAAAAGTTCAAGCAGTCCCCGGCATCACTCGCACTCTGACTTGCCCAGTAACTTCTTACTAAATTCTTTTAAGCTAGCGCGTTACGTTTAACGGGCGCGATATGGCTGACTCGATCAAGTTCGTAATCAGCTCGGTGTAGCCAATTCCACCCGCAGCCCATAGTTTTGGGAAGACAGATGTCGCTGTAAATCCAGGCATCGTATTGATTTCATTAATAACAATTTTTGTTCCGGTATAAAAGAAATCCACTCGAGCCAAACCTTCACAACCGAGCGCATCAAATGCCAGGGTCGCATAATTTTGGATCTCTTCCTGGACTCCAAATGGCAGGTGAACTGGAACTACTACCTCAGTTGAATCATCTAGATACTTCGCTTCGAAATCATAAAATTCATGGTCACCTAGAATTTTAATCTCACCAACCGGCGAGGAGAGCGCTACTCCATTTACTTGTAGAACTGCACATTCAATCTCTCGCCCAACAATCGCACTCTCAACCAAGACCTTGGTATCAAATTGAAGTGCAAAATTAATCGCGGTTTTTAACTCTTTAATGTTTTTAACTTTGCTCGTTCCACGACTAGACCCACTTCGAGCTGGTTTCACAAAGAGTGGATTTCCAAATTCTGTAGCGCTAGCAAGAATTCGAACTTCATCGACCTGCCAATCACATTCATGAATAACCATTCCAGGCGCAACTTCTAAGCCATGTGATTCAAATATTGGTTTAGCGAATGATTTATCCATACCAACCGCGCTGGCAAGAACTCCCGAACCTACATATTTAATTCCCGCCATTTCGCACTGGCCTTGGAAGGTTCCATCTTCGCCATAAGGGCCGTGTAGTACGGGAAACAACAAATCAATATCCAACTTTTCAATACTTGTTTCTGGCAACTCATTAGCTATTTCCGGCAATACATCACCCTGAATTGTCAGGTTGTATTCGTGCGGTGGTAGAACCCATTTCCCCGACTTAGTGATTCCAATTAATATCGGCTCATATTTATCGCGGTCGATTGCCGATAAAACGCCAGCTGCGGAGATACATGAGATCTCATGTTCACTAGATCTGCCACCGCAAACTATCCCAACTCTAACTTTGCTCATTACAACTCAGCAGCCATGCTTACAGTCATAATTCTGGCCAACGCAGCACTTGGTGAAATACGGTCACGAACAACTTCCGAAACGACTTCGATAATTGGAACTTCTACACCAACACGATGTGCCAGTTCAAGAATTGCAGCGGCAGATGCCACTCCCTCAACAGTTTTAGAGACTTCAACTCGTGCTTGTGCCATCGTTCCGCTGCGCCCGAGCGCTTCACCAAATGTTCGGTTACGCGATAGGCCAGATCCGCAAGATGCAACTAAGTCGCCCATTCCAGCCAAACCTAAGAATGTAAGTGGGTTGGCTCCATAACCATCACCAAATCTCGCAACTTCGCTAAGGCCTCGAGTAATAATCATTGCTTGTGTGTTCTCACCAAGTCCCAGTCCAATAGCCATACCAACAGCAAGTGCAATAACGCTCTTAGCGGCACCAGCAAGTTCACAACCAACTAAATCTTCTGATGGATAAACCCGGAAATAAGGAGTTGTGAATGCATCAACCATCATCTGCGATATTTCAGTGTTTGAAGATGCTGCAACTGCGCCTGCGGGTTGGCGAAGTGAAAGTTCGCCCGCAAGGTTTGGTCCAGTAATTAGGCCTATGCGTGCTGGTGGAATTCCCAAAATCTCAGTTACAACTTCAGTCATTCGTAGTTGCGAATTAGCTTCAATACCTTTTAACGTACTAATTACCGGTTTATCTTGGGGAAATGTCGATACCCACGCAGACATGTTCTCGCGAAGAGATTGCGCAGGAATTGCAAGAACTATTGCCTCGCCGAACTTAAAGGCTTCTTGAATATCATTTGTAGCTCGCATCACCTTTGGAAGGGAGACGCCAGGTAAATATTTAATATTTGAATTCTTTGTATTGATTTCAGAAATTACATCGACGTTGCGGCCCCAAATTAAAACTTCTTGACCAGCATCGCAAAGTACTTGTGCCATGGTTGTTCCCCATGCACCAGATCCAAGAACTGTAAACTTAGACATTTACTTAATCCTTCTTTTTCTTGAAATTACCGGTCCGAGGAAGAGGCGATTTATGTGGATCAAAGATTTCATGAGGCGCTAATTCTCCCCTAATTTGCTCCAACAATTTCGTAATTTCGGCCATTGCATATGCGGTAGCTTCCACAAGCGCCGCTTGATCCTCCTCTTTTCCATACCATTTACTGAAATCCAAGGCGAGTCCCGCTAGATAAGTGATCTTTGTTCGGCGCCAAAAAACCACGCGCTTTGAATATGGTGCCAATAGATCTTGATCGCCCCATTGTGCGATTGGGATTACCGGAGCCTTGCTCATGATCGCCAACCTTGCCACACCGGTCTTTGCAACCATTGGCCATAAATTCTCATCACGAGTCAATGTGCCCTCGGGATAAATTCCAACACAGTGACCAGCCTTCAATAAATCGAGCGCGCTATCGAGTGCATGTGAAGCTTTATCGCTCTCTCTTGCAACAGGTATTTGACCTGCTGATAAGAGAATTCGGCCTAGTACCGGAATTTTAAATACCGAATCTTTTCCTAAGTATCTGACAGCGCGACCATTTCCATATAAAAAATGTGCAAAAACTAGCGCATCCGCGTAGGAAATATGATTAGAAATAACAATTACCGCGCCGCTCTTGGGCAAGTTTTCAGCGCCAAGCCAATTGCGTTTTGTTAGTAAATTTAGAATTGGTATAACGACTGAGGATGCATATTTAAAAGTTCTATTGGTACCGAGTGGATAACCACTGGGCGGTTGAAATTGCATGTCTATATCCTAATTCCCATTAAAAAAGAGGGAACCATTTCTGGCTCCCTCTTTTAAATTGAATAACAACTAGCGACGCTTTACAGCCTTCTTCGCTGGCTTCTTCTTCGCAGGAGCCTTCTTAACTGCTGGCTTAGCTGCTGGCTTCTTCTTTGCAGCAACCTTCTTAGCTGCTGGCTTCTTCTTTGCAGCAACCTTCTTAGCTGCCGGCTTAGCAACAACCTTTACAGGTGGCTTTGGTGCAGCTTCAAGTTTACGTGCGCCAGAAATAACTTCTTTAAGCGCCTTTGCTGGCAAGAAACGGACCTTCTTGCTCGCCTTGATTTGGATTGTCTCACCAGTGAAAGGGTTACGGCCCTTGCGTGCTGGACGATCAACTTTCTTAAACTTACCGAAATCGTTGATCATTACATCTTCGCCCTTTGAAATGTTGCGAACGATGGTGTCAAAAACTACATCTACTGCACGAGCAGCTTCCTTCTTGCTATCGCCGAAGTGAGGTGCCAATGCTGCGATGAACTGGGCCTTGTTCATAATAAATCCCCTTATTACGCATAAATGTTAGACGTTCGCCTAACGTGGTTAGAAATCTACGCCGACATCGAAATAACACACCGCATATATTGTGGCGTGTCGGAATTAAATTAAATGAACCTAACTAAAACAAAGTGCAAAAAAAGCACTTTTTATGCGGAGAAAACTCTAAATAATTACTTTAGAGTTTTTAGATGAATAGCAATTATGAAAGTACAGGAAGTGTTTTAGGCTTAAAACTTGGGCGTGATTGCTCAAATTTGCTTACAGAATCAATGTTTTTAAGCGTAAGACCTATGTCATCAAGGCCCTCCATCAAACGCCATCTGGTGTAATCATCAATTTCGAATGCGATTGATTTACCGTTGTAACTAACAGCTTTGGCTTCAAGATCAACTGTTACTTGGGTTTTAGGGTCAGTTTCAACTGCAGCCCAAATCGCTTCAATCTCGGATTGTTCAACTACGACCGTAAGCAATCCAGCCTTCTGCGAATTGCCCCGGAAGATATCGGCAAAGCGGCTAGAGAGAACTACTTTGAAGCCATAATTTTGCAAGGCCCAAACTGCATGCTCACGAGAGGATCCAGTTCCAAAATCAACGCCGGCAACAAGAATTGTTGCACCTGCAAACTCTGCTTTATTCAGAACGAACTCTGGATCGCTGCGCCAAGCGCCAAATAGCCCATCTTCAAAGCCGCTCTTGGTTACGCGTTTTAAGTAAACGGCAGGAATGATTTGGTCGGTATCAACATTGCTGCGACGAAGTGGCAGAACGCTTCCAGTGTGAGTTAAATATTTATCCATATTTTTATCTAGCCTTCCTCTTACAAATCTGCCGGTGATGAAAGGGTTCCACGAATTGCAGTTGCCGCCGCAACAAGTGGACTTACCAAGTGGGTACGTCCACCCTTGCCTTGACGCCCTTCGAAATTTCGGTTTGATGTGGACGCTGCTCGTTCGCCAACAGCAAGTTGATCTGGGTTCATTCCCAAGCACATAGAACATCCGGCAGTACGCCATTCCGCACCAGCATCTAGAAATACTTTATCTAGCCC
>QYQH01000023.1 GCA_007280395.1 Actinomycetales bacterium
ATTGAATTAGCAACTCCAACTCCTGCCCGCTCGATCGAGGCGATGAAATCGCTCTTTTCAAATGGAAGCGCTCCACTTGCAGCTAGTGCGCCATAAAGTGCGGCCGATATTAGACTTTTTGTAGTCTCTGCGACTTTAGCAAAATCTCCTGAAATAAATAGCTTTGCCGCGTTCCGCGATGATTCCAGTAAAACATCAGAGTCGACGCGGCCATCACCGAGAGCTATTTTCTCCGTCATAGAGTAGACGCGGTGCGTTGATGTAATGAGTGTTGTTGTCTCTTTGGATACGAAGCCACGTTGTACTGCACGGCCGGACTCCATTAACTCTGAAGCCACAACAATATCTACTTCTCCAGGTGCGGCCATTGTGCTCAAGACCGGCTCTTTCATCTCCCCTGCAATTTGTGGAAAGAATTCGAGGTAATAAACCGTTGTGCCTGTGCGTTGTGCAACACCAGGAACCGACGTTGTTTGCGCAAAATAACCGCAGTGTTCGGCCATATCGACGGCCCAGTCGGCTAGCACTCCGCCACCTTCGCCACCCATGGCTAAAATCGCCATGGTTATTGGTCTGGACGTATTTGTAAACTCTTTTTTACTAGACATTAATGCCCTCTAAGCGGCGTTCGATTCCATTTTGCAAGAAACCAATGAGAACGTTGCGAACTCCTAGTTTGGTCTTATCCCACGCATTTGGATTGCTGATGATCTCTGAACGGTAGAACGATGGACACAAAACCGCCGCTTGAGCAGCCTCGCCGCAGAGTCCGCAACCCACACATGAGTGAAGAATTGTTGCCACTGGATCTTTGCGCATGGAGTCGGGATTAGGCGCAATTGTTAGCGAAGGACAACCGTTAAGGCGGATACATGAGTGATCACCCGTACACGTGTCTGGGTCAATCCCAAAGCGCTCTTTCACAACACGCTTTCCAGCTTTAACGCGTGCGGCGATTTCTGGCCGCACTCGACGCTGCTTATTTAATGTGCATTCACTTTGGGCAATGATGACTTTAGGCCCACGAGTTTTACCTGTGAGCGCTTCTTTCATTAAGTCACGCATTTCACTCACGCGATAAGTATTTTGTACCGTCTTAACCCACTTAACGCCGATTCCTCTTACTGCATTTTCGATTGGGTGCTTCGTAGAACGTATTGTGTTCTCAGCCGTTGATGACAATAAATCTTGGCCACCAGTTGCCGCGCTGTAGGCGTTATCAACCACGATCATTACGCCGTCGCTTTGATTAAAGACGGCATTGCCAACACCACTTGTAAGTCCGTTGTGCCAGAACCCACCATCGCCCATAAAACTAATTGTTCGCTTGTCACTGTCAGGATCACTTAGCGCTGATGCGCCCGCTGCCCCTAAGCCATAACCCATCGTTGTGGCACCGATATTAAATGGCGGCAAGATTGAAAAAAGATGACAGCCGATATCTGCACTGATGTGGTGGCTACCGGTTTCACGCTCTGCCAATTTAAGCGCAGTAAAAATTGGTCGCTCTGGACATCCTGTGCAAAATGATGGGGGTCTGCCATGTACTACTTCTGCCGGAATTACTGCAGAGATCGAGTTTGGCTTCTGGCCATCTGGACGAACTAGCGCAGGCAAATTTTCAGTATCAATTAAGTGAGGGCCGTATTTAGTTACAAACTCTAAAATACCTTTAACTACGGCGGCGGGAGTGTATTCACCGGCAGGTAACAAGAGATCCTTGCCATGTAACTTTGTCGCAATGTCTCCACGACGAAGCACTGCATGAATATTTTGCTCGATGTAATCGGGCTGGCCCTCTTCTACAAGCAGGATTGCTTTCTTGCTCTTTGCAAACTCGATAACTTCATCATCGATTATTGGGTATGTAACATTGAGAATATAAAGTGGGACTTTACTATTTCCGTAAACATCCGATAGTCCGAGCAGCTGCAGTGCACGAATCACGGTGTTATAAAGACCGCCTTGCATGACGATTCCAAAATCCTGAGTTCCATCGAAAAAGACTTCGTTGAGCTTATTCTCTTTGATGAACTTAACGGCTGCTGGCCAGCGCTTGGTCATTTTTTCCTGCTCGTGCAGGAAGCTAGCAGGAGGCAAGACAATGCGACTTGTATCTCGACGTGGATTTTCCATCGCCTCTTTTAATGTATATGGGGATCGAACATTATCTTTTGCGATAAAGCGTCCATGTAAGTGGCAGGAGCGAAGTCGCAGTTGCAACATGACCGGCGAATTGGAGGCCTCTGAAAGTTGGAAACCATCTTCAACGGCATCAACAATTGCAGTTAAATTTGGACGTGGATCCAAAAGCCAAATCTGTGATTTCATTGCAAAGGCGTGCGAGCGCTCTTGCATAATCGATGAGCCTTCGCCGTAATCCTCGCCGACAATAATGAGCGCCCCACCGGTAACACCACCTGATGAGAGATTAGCTAAAGCATCGGAGGCAACGTTTGTTCCAACCGTTGATTTAAAAGTAATCGCACCGCGCAGCGGGTAGTGAACTGAGGCGGCAAGGGATGCCGCGGCCGTTGCCTCGGATGCGCTATTTTCAAAGTGAATTCCAAGCTCATCTAAAATCTCTTTAGCATCGCCGAGCACATCCATAAGGTGAGAGATAGGCGCACCTTGATAACCGCCTACATATGCCACGCCTGATTGAAGGAGCGCCTTTGTTACAGCCAGAATGCCTTCACCAAGAAACTCTTCACCTTCGCCGATTCGAAGTTTTGTAACTTCGGCGGCAAACGAGCGCTCAGCCATGGCTCTCCATCCATAAGGGCAATAGACCCGTGTGGGCCAGCAAGTTTGGTTATTGTGCCAGTTGCTACGCGTAGTGTCCACACCATTTTGACGGCCGTCACATCGCAAGGGGACTGGTCGGCAAGGCAAAAGCGCGCTAACCTCGCCCAGACGTTCAGTCCAAGAGGCTTTAACGACCACTAATAAGGAGAAATGAATGGCCAACTTATCGGCTCTTGCACAAGAGCTCGCATCTGGCGCAGTCCAGGTAATCGATTTAACATCTCCCTTGCATTCGGAGACACCGATTCTTACTCTTCCACCTGAGTTTGGTCAGACTGCAAAATTTCAGTTAGAGGAAATCTCTCGCTACGACGAAAAGGGTCCAGCTTGGTACTGGAATAACTTCCATACTGGTGAGCACACAGGTACTCACTTAGATGCACCAAACCACTGGATCACTGGAAAAGATCTCGATGATGTTTCACAGATTCCACCAAGTCGCCTGATCGGACCGGCAGTAGTTCTAGATTTCGTAAAGGAAGCTGCAGCTAATCCAGATTTCCTTCTTGAGGTTTCACATATTGAAGCATGGGAAAAAGAGCATGGTGCGATTCCAAAAGGTGCTTGGGTTCTCTATCGCACCGGTTGGTCAAAGTTTGGTGATAATCCCGCTGCATTTGCAAATGCAGATGAAAATGGCCCACATACTCCTGGTCTTCCACCAGAGACTGCTGAGTATCTTGGAACAAAGCGCGACATTCTCGGCTTAGGTGTTGAGACTGTCGGTATCGATGCTGGCTTAGCATTTGGAATGAGTATTCCATTTCCTTGTCACAACATGTTGATGGGAAATAATAAATACGGACTAACTCAACTTCGCAATCTTGATAAGTTGCCACCACAAGGTGCAATCGTTATCGCCGCTCCGCTTAAGATTGTTGGCGGATCCGGAAGTCCAGCTCGCGTATTGGCATTAGTTTCTAAGTAGTTAAAAAAAGAAGGGCGGTCGGATTAACCCGACCGCCCTTTTTTAATCCCATTTTTTTAGCGCAGTTTTTTACTCAGCAATCGCTTGGCGACTAAATAGCCAGAGCCACCGCCAAGGCCTGGACCAGGGTGGGTCGATGCCCCTATGTGCCACAAACCTTTAACTGGCGTGCGGTGTCCCGTTGCTCCAGATAATGGCCGCCACACTGCGTATTGATCAATTCTGCAGTCACCTGAATACGGGTCTCCCCCAACTAGGTTGGCATTCATAGCCTCAATTTGTAGTGGTCCTAAAACCACTTTGGCCAGCGTTGCAGATTCCAGATTTGAAATCTGTTCGCCAAGTTGTGCGAGTACTCGATCAGCATAGGCATCCAGTCGAACTTGATTCCAACTTCCATCCCCCGGATCAATCTCGCCAGCTAAGTCCCCAAGAATTTTCCGTGGATTCTCTTGCAGTTGAATCCATAAGATTGACTGGCCCGCTGGAGCACGTGATTTATCCATCGTTGTTGGTTGTCCAACAACAATTGTTGGGCGCTTGGGCAAGTAACCCCGATTTGAAGCGTTAACTGATTCGGAAAGTGAGTTCAATCCATCTAATACATGCACTACCGCCACATCTGCCAAGCGGGCATCGTTCTTCCAAATCGGTGGTTCAGATAGCGCTAAGTGAATTTGAATTGCTGCACGGCCATAACGAAAACTCTCGGCTGACTTTTTAGTACTTTCAGTGAGCGCTTCATCGCTTAGTAGAACTTGGTACAGGGCTTGAGGTGTTGTTGATGCAAGAACAGCTTTCTTAGCCGAGAACTCTCGTCCATCGGCTAATTTCACTCCCGTGGCTTTCCCATTCGCAACGTTTATTTTTTTGACATCTGCGCCGGTAAGTATGTGTCCACCATTGTCGGTAATAATTGCCTCAAGCGCTTCGACTAATTTAATTCCACCACCAATTGGTACTGGCATTCCACCGAAAGCAACGGCAGCTGAAATAACTTTTGTAATGAAACCACTGCTGGCATCATCAGGACCAAGACCATTATGTAACGCCCAAGGCGCAAGAAGTGATTTGCTGACTGGAGATGAAAAAGTTCTATCCAGCCAAGGCGCAGCAGGTTCTAAGAGTTCAGCGCCAGTTGCAACCAAACCACGCGTTCCAAAGCGTTTGCGAGCAGTCCTAAATAATTTCAGTGCATTCGCCCTCCATAGATCGGCACCTAAAAGTCCAAAAGCTAAATCTATTTTCTTAGTGAACTCGCCAAGCATTTCATTCCAGGCCGCGCCATCGCCTAAGCGCTCGAATTCGGCCGACGTTGCCGCCATATCCGTTGAAAGCACCGCAGTTCCATCATTGCAAACAACTCCAGTTGGCATCGTCGTATTGGCATAGACCAAGCCGCGGGCCTCTAAATCCCCTTTTAGTTCAGCATATGCAGGGCCACCAACAAAGAGGGGATGCCAACTCGATAAGAGCTCATGAGTAAAACCGGGAAGCGTCGCTGTTGTCGATGTCGCAATTGCTCCGCCTGCTGTGCTATTTCTTTCGCAGATTAAAACTTTCCAACCTGCTCGGCTGAGTAGTGCTCCAGCAACAAGTGAGTTAATTCCACTTCCGACGATGACCGCATCATTGCGCTCCATTAAAAATCCTCCCAAAACACTCTGCTCTAAAAGTAACTTGGTTAATCTAATGCCAATCAATCGGTTACGTCTATTGGCTATTAGTTAGCGCCGTGGCATGATTCCCCAATGCTCGATGTGCTCATAGTTGGCTCAGGAATAAATGGACTTAGCGCAGCGGCGCTTTTAAGTGCCAAAGGCAAAAAGACGTTGGTACTAGAACAGGCCAGTGCCTTTGGCGGTGCTATCCGCACCGAGGAGATTACCGTGCCAGGTTTTCACCACGATCTTTTCGCCACGAACCTTAGCCTCTTTGCTGGCGGCGGCGTTATGGCAGCTCTGAAAGATCAATTAATCGCCAATGGTCTTGAATTTGTTCCATCTAGCAAACCATACTGCTCTGTTTTTCCGGATGGAAAAATGATTGGCGTTGTGATGGATCGTGATCAAACCATCAGTAATATTAAAAAGGTAGCACCCGAAGATGTTGAGGCATGGCAAGCACTTACTGCAAAACTTGGTCTATTAGCCCCGCATCTTTTTCCCCTTCTTGGCACTGAATTACCTTCGATTGCGGCAGTTAAGATTTTAATCAAGGCTTGGCGGGTACTTGGTATTTCGCAACTTCTAGAACTAATCAGATTGTTGCTGCAATCAAGTCGTGCATTTACCGATGAGCATTTCAGCAGTCCAGAGATGAAGGCCCTTGCTGCAACTTGGGGAATGCATTTGGATTACGGCCCAGATATTTCCGGTGGCGCTTTATTCTCCTTTTTAGAATCCATTGGCGGTCAAGAGTTTGGAATGGTCCTAGGTAAAGGTGGGGCTAAGGTTTTAGTCGATGCTCTGTGTGGGGTTATTAGAAGTAATGGCGGAGAGCTGCGAAGCGATACCGGTGTTGTAGAAATTCTTGTTGAAGGTGGAAAAGCAGTAGGTGTACGCACTTCTACTGGAGAGATTATTAAAGCCCGTTCTGTAGTTGCAAATATTAATCCAGCGTTGATGCCTGCGCTTTTGCCAAAGCAGATCGATTCACAAACCACACCTGAGATTGAAAAACTCAAAGAATTCAGACCTGGACTTGCAACGATGATGATCCATCTGGCGATGGATTCATTACCTAATTGGGTAAATGAGTCAGCTCGCGAGTTCAACTATGTTCATATCGCACCTTATGTAGATGAGATGGCACTGACATATACACATGCCGCCGGCGGAAAGCTTCCAGCTAATCCAACACTCGTAATTGGGCAACCAACGGTCAGCGATCCTTCTCGTGCACCAGAAGGAAAACATATTCTTTGGATCCAAGTGCGAGTTCTACCGCTTGAAATTACTGGCGATAGTGCTGGAATTATTCAAGGTAAATCATGGGATGAAATTGCTGAAGTTTATGCCGATCGAATCATTGATAATCTTGAAACTTACGCACCGGGAATAAAATCTCAGATATTGTCGAGAAAAGTTCTCTCACCTACTGATCTTGAACGCTACAACCCAAATCTAATTAATGGCGATTCACTCGGCGGTAGTCATCACCCAGCGCAATTCTTCTTCCTTCGTCCAATGCCAGGTTGGATCCGACACCGCACACCGATTAAGAATCTTTATTTATGTGGCTCTGGAACGTGGCCTGGTGGAGGTGTTGGTGGAGGTAGTGGATTGATGGTTGCGAAACTACTCTCCTAGGAAAGCAGCTCGCCAAGCATCTGGCCAAGGCTTTGAACCTTCATCTATTTCCGGTGCATGCACAATTACATAGTTACCAATTGCCGCGAGTTCACCGCCAACGTGTGCGGTAAAACCTAATTCAAGTGATGAGTTACCTACTCTGAGAACTTCGAGTCGCGTAGTAATTTCTTCGCCAAAATAAATACGTCGCTTATATTCCATCTGAACTTTCACCCGTGGAATTAGACCAAAGAGTGAAGTTGGAAGATTTAGTTTGCGATATAGAGCAGACTCACACTCTTCAACCCAACGAAATGCCGATGTGTAGTGCTGGTGTCCCGCAGCGTCGGTTTCCATCCACTCCAATAGCCGAACTTTTTCAACAAAGACCTGTGCCATTGGAACCCCCAAATAAATATCGCGTCTGTGGAATTAATCTCTCCGAAAGCCTTGCTTTTACACTCCTGCACACTAGCATTTGCGGGTGGATAGCATCTTTAGCGGCGAGGCCAGAGATTTAGTAGACAGGTCGGCTCGACCTCAGTCCCTCATCATTACCATTTACGCCGCATACAGTCGTTCCCATGGCGGTTGGTTTTCAGCAAATACAATTGTTCAACTCTGTACCGAATTAGATGTCGCAGAAGATGCTGCTCGCAGCGCCCTTGCACGTTTTAAGCGCCGCGGAATATTAATCTCTAAGAAGCAAAATGGTGTTATTGGTTATGCCATCAGCCCAGAGATGCGGAAATCTTTCGATCAAGGTGATGCTCGAGTTCTTCAACGCCGTGACTCTCCTACCAATGAAGGTTGGATTTTAGTTGCCTTTTCTATTCCGGAAAAAATGCGAGCAGTTCGCTATCAACTTCGCTCACGCTTAACGCGTATTGGGTTTGCGCAAGTTAGTGGTGGGCTTTGGATTGCTCCAAGGCAGTTGAGTTCGGACGGTATTGCACTGGCTAAGACACTTAAAGTTGAGAAATACATGAACATTTTTTCAGCGGAGCACATCGCTTTCACTCCAACTGCTTCGGCAGTTCAGAGTTGGTGGGATCTCGATGGCATTCAAGAGGTTTACCGCTCTTTTAGTAACACAGCTAAACCTGTTATTAAACACTGGGCCGGTAAAACTAATGTCATCGATTCAGGTCGGGCCTTTCGAGACTACACGACGATTTTAACGAACTGGCGACATGCACCTTACTTTGACCCAGGTTTACCTGGAGAATTTTTGCCGAAGAACTGGGCTGGATATGAAGCAACTGAAAGTTTTTTTAAGATACACGATAAGTTAGCTGGACCGGCATTAAATTACGTTTTCAATACCGCTAAGAAATAATTACTTCCGATTAGTTTGTGATGGAAGTTCGCCAAATCGCTCGTTATAAATCTTTGCAAAGCGACCAAGGTGCGTAAATCCCCAAGAAAAGGCGATATCAGCGATTGAGGTATCTAAGCCGCGCCCACCCAGCAACTCTTCCCTTACCCTATTGAGACGAACATTGCGCAAATAATCTGTTGGACTCATCCCAACATAGTTCTTAAAGCCATCTTGTAATGAGCGAATACTCACGCCTGCATACCGGGCCATATCGGTAACGGTTAGTGGTTCCTGCGGATTTGCTTCGCATGCCGCCATTGCCAGACGAACTGAACGGGGAGCTGCGGGTTCAATATTTGTTCCAATGGATTCGCTGTAATTATGTCGTTGGGATAATAAAAGCCCAGTAATAATGAGATCTTGAAATTGATCGCGAATTCCGGCGTGCATGGTTAGCCCACCACGATCGACATCAGTGACAAGAGTGTCGATTAAGCTGCGCCAACTTTTTGCTCTTTGGGTTGTCAGATCCATTCCTAAATCGAAACGGACGGGAACATGTATTTCACGACCGATTAAATCCGCCAAGCGCTCTTCGAGTGTGGTCCGGTTTATATAAACCATTAGCTGGGGGTTACCCGCGTGCCAAACCATGTCCAGTTTTTCAAGTGGGTTTGGAATCGATGCTGTGTTTACATCTGAATGAATCATTTCCTTGCCACACGTAATGTCAGCACTACCCTCTAGCGGAATTTGAATGAGATAAAAAGAATTCAATTCACCTGGAGTAATTCTCACCTCTGCGCCATAGTCGAGGTAGTTCAAAGTGACATCACCCAAAGTTATTCGGTTGTGAACTGTATTGAGTTTGTCATGGGTATTAGTTGTTGTTAATGCATGCGGACAAAAAACGCGGGCCACTTCACTTCGCGCCTCATCTAGATGGGTGGTCCTAAAGAGATTGTGCTCTTTAAGAAGTTCTGCCGTCGCAACCATGCGAGAATGTTCCTTTTACTCCTAGGCGGTGTCAATAGATTTGAACCTATTGTTTGCGTTCTGCGGATAGCCTGTGCGTGGGTGGGACAAATTTCTCGGATTTTTCGGCATAGAGTGGCTCTCTTAATGGATTTTAGGGAGAGATATGAGTTCTGAGTTATTAAAGGGCAAGACGGCAATAGTTACTGGTGGTGGAACGTTATTTGGAACTGCAGTTGCTAAAACGCTAATCGCCGACGGCGCCAAAGTTATGATTGTTGAAATTAATTCCGAAAGCGGCGCTGCTGCAGCTAAAGCATGTGGACCAGATGCGATTTTCTTTCATGGCGACATTACAGATGACGCCGCAATTTCAACGATGATCGAGGCTGCAATGAGTGCGTGGGGGCGAATAGATATTCTCGTTAATCTTGCATGTTCATATGATGACGCCGGCGCAGATAGTACGCGCGCGCAATGGACTAATACGTTAAACGTCAATATTTCCAGTGCCGCGATGTTAGGCGCAGCAGTAAGACCGCACATGAAGAAACAAGGTGGCGGATCCATTATCAATTTAACAAGCATCTCTTCTAGCGTTGCCCAAACTGGACGCTGGATCTATCCAGTCAGTAAAGCTGCGCTAGTTCAACTCACTCGGAATATGGCGATGGATTATGCCGGCGATAAAATCAGAGTGAATTCAGTTTCACCCGGTTGGACTTGGTCTGCAATCATGGACATGCTCTCAAAGGGTGATCGCAAAAAGACTGATCGCGTTGCTGCGCCTTTTCATTTGACTGGGCGTGTTGGAGATCCAGAAGAAGTTGCAAACGTAATCTCTTTTCTTGCAAGTGATAAGGCATCTGTAGTTACTGGCGCCGATTGGGCCGCTGATGGTGGTTACTCTGCAATGGGACCAGAGCAAGCGACACCTGCAATTCCACTTCTAGAGGCATAAAATCGTAAAAGAAAAGCCCTGACCACGTGGTCAGGGCTTTTCTACATTAATTTATTTACCGGATTTAGCCATTCGTTTGCGAAGTTGTGAACCGATCTTGGCATAACTCTTTGGATTAATTGGTAGTAACCATTGATTGAATCGAACTGGCGCAGGGATCTGTAAATCTAGATCAATGAGTAGTTCATCAATATTGTGCACTGAGAACGGAATAATGTTAGTTCCGCGTGCATGCTTATTCTCAGTGCGCTTTTCCATCCACGCTAAACGCTTGTCAATATGGGCAAGCATTTCGGCCTTAGTTGGCAAGTTAATCGCTTTGGCAATGTAGGCCGCAATCCAGACCGCACCCATTTCAGCATTCAGCTGGGAGAAGAATGATGAGTTGTAGCCGTTGAAAGCAATGTTCTTCACATCTAATGGGATGAGTTGACGATAAAGGCGGAAGTTCCCGCGCTCATCGGTAATCGCTTTCATGACTGAATCTTCAAGGAATGGCACCCGTTGGTGGAAGCCCGTTCCGCAGATTACATAGTCGGCATCAATGGTCTGGCCGTTTGAAAGGGTCACTTTCCCAGCTGACATGCTCACAATTTCTGTATCGCGCATGACTGAAAGCTTTCCCTCTTTGATGTTTTTGAAGAAACCGTCGGTTGCAAGCGAGACTGTGCTTCGAACAATTGTGTCCAAGCCTGTCTTTGGATGCAGACCTAATTTTTCCAATTTGAACTGCTTTTCAATAACTCCTTGAACGCTTCCAAGCATTCCAGCACTGACTTTCTTTCCTTTTCCATGCAAGAAAGCTTCAGCGCCTTTCAACTCGATGTAAGGAAATAGCGCCTCGCCCATACGGGTAAGTAGGAGCATCTTGTAGTTGAGTACGTTGTTAAGGCGCTTTGGAACCTTCCATATCAAGTGACGCGCAATAACCGTTGTCTTCTTGGCGATTCCAACGGTCGCATTTGCAGCATCACATGAAGACTTTCCATATCCAATGAAGACTGCATTCTTGCCACGGACATCTTCTACATTATGGAAATCAACGGTATGAAGTATTTTACCGCCGGCAGCTTTGAAGGCATCTGCACCTTTCCACTCTGGAACGAATGGATCAGAGAAAATACCATTAGCAACAATAAAGAAAACGAAAGTATGCGTCTCCTTCTTTCCATTAGCTGTTGTTTCTACTGACCAAGTGCCATCACCATTTTGCTTAGCGATAGTGACTTCGGTATTGAAAGAAATCTTATTTAAGATGTTGAATTTCTTGGCATAACCTTCCATATATTTCTGGACTTGTTCCCCACTTGGCCATTCAGGCGTTCCCTTTGGATATGGGTAATCACTTAAGGCGTAAGTACTGCGAACGTTTTGTGTGCCAAGTCCTGGATAGCGACGAGAAGTTGTCCAAACGCCACCAACCTCACTGTCTTTTTCAAAAACTTGTA
>QYQH01000039.1 GCA_007280395.1 Actinomycetales bacterium
ACAGCAGATATCCAAGGTTGGATTGATAATTTTTCAGTCCGTCCGGTTTTCACTGCGCACCCAACTGAAGCTGCGCGACGTTCAGTACTTAGCAAGATGAATACGATCGCTGATTTGCTCGACCAACCAACCTCGCCAAGACGTGATCGCAGACTTGCTGAAACTATCGATCTGCTCTGGGAGACCGATGAATTACGTTTAGGTCAGCCAGAACCACTCGATGAGGCGACTAATGCGCTCTACTATTTAGACGATCTCTTCCGATTAACTATTCCAGAAGTTCTAGATGACTTTGCGACTGAACTTAAGCGCCTTGGAGTAACCGTTTCTCCAACTTCCAGGCCCCTTAGTTTTGGAACTTGGATCGGTGGCGATCGTGATGGCAATCCAAATATCACTGCAAAGGTGACAACAGCTGCAATCACACTTCAAACCGGACACTTTATTCGCGCAATGTCTGCCGCGCTAGATCAACTGCGCCAAGCGCTCTCAGTTTCAACTCGAATTTCTGGAACAACTCCAGAGCTAGATGCATCGGTTTCGAAAGACCTTGAACTGCTTCCAGAAATTGAAGCACGCTTTCGTAGATTAAATGTTGAAGAGCCCTATCGGTTGAAAGCAACTGCGATTCGTCATCGCCTAATCCTTACGCAACGCCGACATGCAGAGGGCGGAGCACACGTTCCTGGTCGCGATTATGAGAGCACGGCTCAACTCTTGGCAGATTTAAATTTAATGCGGGATTCGCTCTTTTCCCATCGCGGTGAACTTATTGCAACCGGCTTATTAGAACGAATTATTCGAACCGTATCTAGTTTTGGAATAACCCACGCAACCATGGATATTCGTGAACATTCAGATGCCCATCATCATGCGCTTGCTCAGATTGAAAGCGTAGGCCGAGATAACCTGAAAGACCTTGATCCTGCCGCTCGCAATACCGTAGATACCTTCATAGCAATCCGTGAATTGATTGAAAGATTTGGCCCTGAAGTTATTGAAACTTACATAATTTCAATGACCAAGTCCCACAAAGATGTATTGGCCGCGGTAGAACTTTCACGAATCACTGGACTCTTCGGAAAAATAGGTTTCGCACCGCTACTTGAAACAGTTGCAGAACTCCAAGCGGCAGATGCAATTTTAGATAATTTGTTGAGTGATAAGAGCTATCGTGATTTGGTAACAATTCGCGGCAATGTCCAAGAAGTTATGCTCGGTTATTCTGATTCAAATAAAGATGCAGGAATCGCAACTTCGCAGTGGGAAATTCATAAAGCCCAACGCAAACTTCGCGATACCGCAATGAAGCATGGCGTAACCCTTCGCTTATTCCATGGTCGTGGTGGTTCTGTTGGTCGCGGTGGCGGACCGACTTACGATGCGTTAATTGCTCTTCCTTGGGGATCGATTGATGGTCAGATAAAAATGACCGAACAGGGCGAAGTAATTAGTGATAAATATGCGCTTCCATCACTTGCTCGTGAAAACGTTGAACTCGCACTTGCAGCGGCTCTCGAAGCAACAGTTTTGAATCGGGCACCAAGGCAATCGCCCGAAGCACTTTCAAGTTGGGGTTCTTGCATGGATTCAATAAGTGCGAGTGCATTTAAAACCTATCGCCAATTAATTGATCACCCAGATCTACCTGCATATTTCTATGCATCAACTCCAGTTGAACAATTAGGTGAAATGTTCTTGGGCTCGCGTCCAGCAAGGCGCCCTGATGCATCAAGTGGTTTATCTTCACTTCGTGCGATTCCATGGGTATTTGGCTGGACCCAATCTCGCCAGATCGTGCCAGGTTGGTTTGGTGTTGGATCTGGTTTGAAAGCGGCGCGTGAGAGTGGAAACTCCAAAGTACTTGGCGAGATGTTAAGCGATTGGCACTTCTTCCGTACCTTTATAAGCAATGTTGAGATGACACTTGCAAAGACTGATTTAACAATGGCTCGCAAATATGTGAAGGTTTTGGTGGATCCTTCGTTGCATCACTTCTTAGACACAATCGAAGCAGAATTTGAATTAACTAAAGCTGAAATTCTTCTACTTACCAAGAAGAGTGAACTACTTGGTGATCAACCAATATTGGGTCGGACCTTGCAGGTTCGCGATGCCTATCTATCACCACTGCACCTTCTGCAAATTACGCTTCTGCATAAAGTGCGAACTGAAAAAAACGTTGACCCGCTGATTAGACGAGCGCTCTTATTAACGATTAATGGTGTTGCTGCTGGTTTACGAAATACCGGCTGATTTACTTATTGAATTCTTGTTGGGCGTAATCCAAGCCCTTTTCTATTAACCGCTCAATCGCAAGCGCCCCTCTAGCAATAAAGTCGGCTAGCTCAAGCTTCTCAGGTCGGCTAAAGGGTTTTAAGACAAAATCAGCAGGATCTATCGGTGCTGGTGGCCGACCAATTCCCATGCGTAGGCGAAAATAATCAGCACTAGCAAAATGTGTTGTTAGCGATTTCAAACCGTTGTGGCCATTGTCGCCGCCACCTTCTTTGATTCGAATTGTATTGAAATCAATATCTAGTTCATCATGGATCACGATTAAATTTGCTGGTGAAACTTTGTAGAAATCAGCAAGCGCTTTAGCAGGAGCACCGCTCTCATTCATGTAGCCCAGGGTTTTTGCGAGTACTACTGGGCGACTGGCAACTCGAATATCTGCAATCTGGGTCTTAGATTTATGGTTAGAGAATTTAACGTCAGAGGCCAGATAGTCGATAACCATCTGGCCTATGTTGTGACGTGTAGTTGCGTATTGATCGCCCGAGTTCCCAAGTCCGAGAACTAACCAGCGGTCATCTGCCATTTATTAGCTCTTTAATTACTCTTTTGCAGCATCAGCAGCTGGTGCTGGTGCGGCTGCACCTTCTGCAGTAGCAGCACCTTCAGCAACAACAGGCACTTCTTCAACTGCAGTTGAACGCTCTGAAAGGTGAATAACTGGCATATGTGGATCTGAAATTAGAACCACGCCTGCAGGAAGAACTACGCTCGATGCGTAAAGTGAATTACCGGCCATCAAGCCATCCATATTCAATTCTAGGAATTGTGGAATAGATGTGGCTTCCGCTTCAACTTCAATCGTGTTGTTCATGTGTTCAAGAATTCCATCAACATCATGCTTTCCTATTGTGTGTACTGGAACTTCAACCTTAACGCGCTCTCCACGACGAACAATTACTAAGTCAATGTGAGCAAGTATTCCGGTTAGTGGATTACGTGTTACTGATTTTGGAAGTGTTAGTTCAGTCTTTCCATCGACTACCACATCAAGTAGAACGTTTGCGGTCTTAAGTGCTGCGCCAAGTTCGCGAAGTGGAAGTGCTACATGTTGTGGGGTTTCACCGTGCCCGTAGATAACAGCTGGAACATTGCCAGCACGGCGATCGCGGCGTGATGCGCCTTTACCAAATTCAGTGCGCTTGGTTGCGTTAATTGTAATTTCAGCCATTTGATTCTCTCTCTCAATCTAAATCGTCAATATTGCAACGTCCGAGGAGAGCCAAGCCGTCGATTACGGATTTTTAAATCCCTCGCCGGAACGAGTGGCTAGGTTATCTAATCACAGCGGAAAAGCCAAATGCTTAGGAGAGGCCATCGAAGAGGCTTGTTACTGAGCCATCTTCGAAGACTTCGCGTATCGCCCGGGCCAAGAGTGGGGCAATTGGCAGAACTGTCAGATTATCGAAGCGCGAATCTTCAGGAATTGGCAAGGTATCTGTGACAACTACTTCGCTGACATTCGAGGCCTTTAGCCGTTCTACAGCCGGACCTGAAAATACTGCGTGGGTCGCTGCAATGATTACATCCTTTGCGCCATCTGCATAAAGTGCATCAACAGCTTTAGTAATTGTGCCAGCGGTATCGATCATGTCATCAATAACTACACAGGTTTGGCCCTTAACATCACCAACAACTTTTCCAGTTACTGAATCATTTGGAATACGTGGATCGCGCATCTTGTGAATAAAAGCGATTGGGCAACCACCAAGTAAATCTGACCAACGTTCAGCAACTCGAACTCGACCCGAGTCTGGTGAAACAATAGTTAACTTGCTGCGATCAACTTTGCTGCCAACATAATTTGTAAGCAATGGAAGTGCAAAGAGATGATCAACTGGACCATCGAAGAATCCTTGGATTTGTGAGGTGTGTAGATCAACAACCATTAAGCGATCTGCGCCAGCAGTTTTAAATAAATCAGCCATCAGCCTTGCAGAGATTGGCTCGCGGCCGCGATGCTTCTTATCTTGACGGGCATATCCGTAGAACGGTGCAACAACAGTTATCCGTTTTGCTGATGCGCGCTTAAGAGCATCAACCATAATTAATTGCTCCATGATCTGTTTATTGACCGGGGCGCAATGCGATTGAATTACGAAGGCATCGCTTCCGCGAACACTCTCTTCGAAGCGAACAAATATTTCACCATTAGCAAAGTCATATGCTGATGTTGGTGTGATTGGAATACCAAGTTCGGCGGCGACACCTTCAGCTAACTCTGGATATCCGCGACCAGTAAAAATACGTAGTCGTTTCTCCGAAGTGAGGCGAAGTTCGCTCATCTCTTAGCTCCCTTGTTCCGAGGATTCATTAGCGCCCGCAGCTTTTGCTGCCTGCGCAGATTTCGTGCCGGATCTCTTGCGAAGAACCCAGCCAAGAATATTGCGTTGCTTAGATCTTGCAACACCCATCGCCCCTGCTGGCACGTCGTCAGTAATTACCGACCCAGCCGCAGTGTAAGCGCCATCGCCGATCGAAACCGGCGCAACTAACATGGTGTCGCTTCCGATTCGAACTTCGTTACCAATCTTTGTCTTATGTTTTTCAACACCGTCGTAATTCACAAAGACCGTGGCTGCTCCGATATTCGAACCAGAGCCAATTTCAGCATCGCCGACA
This sequence comes from Actinomycetales bacterium, assembly GCA_007280395.1. GTDB lineage: Bacteria > Actinomycetota > Actinomycetes > Nanopelagicales > Nanopelagicaceae > AAA044-D11. Next base: position 4,921 of record QYQH01000039.1, read on the forward strand.
TATGAAAGGTGTGGAACTTTTGATCCTTGACCAATTGTTGAATTCTTAATTTCGACATATGCACCGGCTTTTGCGCCTTCGCCAAGCAGTGTTCCTGCTCGAAGATATGAATATGGGCCAACGTTTGCACCCGCTCCAATTTCGCAATCAACACAATTAGATTCAATGACCGAGGCTCCTGCTGCAACGCTCACATTCATAAGAGTAGTTCGAGGTCCAATTATTGAGTTTGCTCCAATGGTTGTTGCTCCGGCAAGCCAGCTCTCTGGAAATATTGTGGCGTCGGCGGCAATTTTTACTGTTGAATCAATCCAAGTTGTTGTTGGATCGATTATTTCTACCCCATTTAACATATGTTCATAATTAATTCGATCGCGCATAATCGCGGCACATTCTGCGAGCTGAGATCGATCATTGATACCAAGAGTTTCACTGTAATCATTTGAGAGAATTGCAGCTACCCTGCCACCAGTTGCTTTAATATCTGCAATCACATCTGTTAAATAAAGTTCACCTTGGGAATTATGCGCCTTTAGTTTTGCAACGCTAGAACGAAGCGCAGCGATATCAAATAGATAAACGCCAGTATTAATCTCATCAATTAACTTAATTTCATCTGGCGCATCGCGCTCTTCAACTATCGCAACGATTTCGTCGCTTTCATCTCGCACAATTCGACCATAACCAGTTGGATCCGATAATTCTGCTGTTAACACTGAGGCTGTGTTCTTCGCCGCTTTATGCGCGGTTATGAATTCGCCGAGAGTTTCACTTCTAAGAAGTGGGGTATCTCCCGCACAGATCAAAACTGTTCCACTTACGCTCAAATCTGCGAGCGCTAATTGAACTGCGTGCCCCGTGCCATTTCGTTCTGCTTGAAAGATTGGGATTGCATTTGGCGCAATTTGCTTGACATGTGGCTCAACAGCTTCACGCCCGGCGCCTACAACAACGCGCAGCTCACCTGGATTCAAGTTATTTACTTGAGTTAATACGTGTTCAAGAATTGTCTTGCCAGAAATAAAATGTAGAACTTTTGGGGTTTGAGATTTCATGCGAGTTCCCTCGCCTGCTGCCAGCACGATTGCTACTTCAGGTGCACCGAGTGACTTGCCCAAGTTCCACTCCCGTCCTATTGATTAACTTTGGTGGCTCCGCCACCAGGTATCGATCCTGGACCCTGGGCTTCAAAGGCCCATGTGCTAGCCACTACACAATGGCGGAAGCTAAATTCTCCCCTATAACTATCGATACCACCAAACTCATTGGAATTTAAAGCGTTTCTATTACTCGGGCCCCATGCACCGGACCACTCGCCCGCTCCACTCCAGCAACAACCCCACTAGAACTAAGGGCCACAGTTAAATCCAGCGATTTCTCTTCATCTTCAGCTAAGAATGCAACGGTCGGACCAGATCCTGAAACTATTCCACCGAGTGCGCCGTAATCTCGACCAACATCTAAAACTAGGCGAAGTGCGGGACGAAGTGAACATGCAGCTGCTTGCAAATCATTTGAGAGCGCCAATCCCAAAGCTGTTGCATCACCTGCTCGTAGTGCTTGCATCATCGAATCACTTACTTGTGGATTTGCGATATCTAAACCTTCACGTAATCGATCGCACTCTTGATAAACCGCTGGCGTTGAAAGTCCTTGGCCGGAAAGTGCAAGAACCCAATGATAATTTCCACGGTTTAAGGCTGGAGTTAATTGATCACCACGACCACGCCCAATTGCAACTCCACCTGAAATTCCAAAAGGCACATCGCTTCCTAATTGTGATGCGATTGCCTCCATCTCATCCCGAGATAAGCCGATATCAAATAATGAATCCATCGCAACGATAATTCCTGCAGCATCTGCGCTGCCACCGGCCATACCACCAGCAACTGGAATCTCTTTCTTTAAATGAATTGCCAGATTAGTTGTGAGATCAAATTTATCCGCCATTAATTTTGCAGCACGAACTGCAAGATTTTCATCATCTACTGGAACACCGCTTGCAGTTGCACCTGAGAGCGTTAGCGCTATACCGGAATTTTCTGGTGCGAATTTAATACTGACATCATCAAATAGTGAGATAGCTTGAAAGACTGTTGTAACTTCGTGAAAACCATCGCTGCCAAGCGGGCCAACGGCGAGTTGCAAATTAATCTTTGCCGGAACCCTAACTACTACTCCGCGAACGCTCATTTAGAAAGCGTAATCGCAATCTTGATGAAATCTGACAGTTCCAACGCTTCACCACGAATAGTTGGATCGATTCCGCTCGCTTCAATAATTGTGCTGGCGGCGGCGTTGCCTCCACATAAATCGCTAAGTGCGGCCCGCATCATTTTGCGGCGTTGGGCAAATGCGGCATCAATAATCCTGAAAGTGGATTTACGTAGCGCTTCATCTCCCGCGCTTTCGCGTCGCACAAATCGCACAAGTGAGGAGTCGACGTTGGGGACTGGCCAGAAAATAGATCTACTGACTGTTCCGGCTGATGTTAGATCCGCCCACCACGCAGCCTTAACTGATGGACTTCCATATGTCTTGCTATTTGGTTTGGCTACTAAGCGATCTGCAACCTCACTCTGCACCATAACTACACCAGCACGAAGCGTTGGAAATAACTCTAAGAAGCGAAGTAGTACAGGAACCGAAACGTTGTAAGGCAAGTTTGCTACCAGAACAGTTGGATCGTTTGGAAGTTTTGAAATCTGCATGGCATCTTGGGTAATAATTGTTAACTTTGATTGGTCAAAACCATGGCGCTTTGCAGTTTCTGGAAGTTCTGCCGCAAGTCGATCATCAATTTCAATTGCGATTACCTCTCTTGCACATTCCAATATCGCAAAAGTTAGTGAACCAAGTCCAGGACCAATTTCTAGCGCAATATCACTTGACTCAACACCTGCGCTCTTTACTATCTTGCGACAGGTATTTGCATCGACTACAAAGTTCTGACCAAGTTTTTTAGTTGGACGAACTCCTATGCGATCGGCGATCTCCCGAATTTCCGCTGCGCCTAATAAGTTGCTCATTTATGCGAATGGTCCAAATAGCCGTTCACAATTATTTGAAATCGTAGTTGCTAACTCAGCTAAATCCTCACCGCGCTCTTCCGCCATAAAGCGCAGAATGGTTGGGATTTGCGCCGGCGTATTTAACGCCCCGCGATGTGGCATCGGTGCTAGAAATGGTGAATCAGTTTCGACTAATAATTGATCGAGTGGAACAAGTTTTACCGCTTCGCGAAGTTCGGGTGCGTTCTTGAAAGTGAGCGTTCCGGCAAATGAAAGAATGTAGCCCTTCTCAATACATTCACGTGCCATATCGGCGTCACCGGAAAAACAGTGAAAGATAGTTTTTTCTGGAGCGCCCTCTTCGGCTAAGACATCGAGAACGGCGCGGTGGGCATCTCGATCATGAATTACTAGCGCTTTATTCACCGATTTAGCCAGTGCAATGTGGCGCCGGAATGAATATTTCTGGCGCTCTTGAAGTTCTGGTTTAGTTCGAAAGAAATCTAAACCAGTCTCACCAATTGCGCGAACACGTGGATGGTTTGCAAACCGTTCAATGGTTGCTAAGTCCGCTTCTAAATCTGCTACAACAGGTGCTTCATTTGGATGTAGCGCGACTGCCGCTAAAACATTTGGCCAACTTTCAGCCATCTTGACGCACCACTCTGATTGTTCGGCCGAATAACCAACTTGCACAATGCGATCAATTCCAACACTTCTGGCCTCTTCTAAAACCTTGCCAACTTCAGGTGCATCTGGCGCAGTATTAGTAACAATTTCGATATGTGCATGTGAGTCTACGCACTTAACGTTAAGTGGTTCTGGAAGTGGCGCAGGTTGGCGATCAATATCGCGATTGTGACGATCAGCCATTAGTTATTCCAATCTTGGGAATAAGACTGCGCCCTTTGTAACTTTGCAGCCCGCAGGCAAGGTTCCCCAAGTAGCAACTTCAGAAATTTTTTGGGCGCCAATATCTCCAAGAACTTCCCCGGCACCAATGGATTCCCAAAGTGTTTGTGTTGTGGCAGGCATGATTGGATGTAACAGAACTGCAAGTGCACGAATTGCATCTGCAGTGTTATACAAAACTTCATTTAATTCAGCGGTACGTGATTCGTCCTTAGCAATTGCCCAAGGTTCTTTCTCAGTTACATACCCATTTACCCGCTTGCAAAACTCCATAATTGAATTGATTCCACCTTGGAAATCTAGAGCGACCATCGCCTTATCTGCATTTGCCACAGTTTCACCAAGTAGCTTCGAAAGCCCTGCATCTACTGCTTTTGCTGGGATGCTGCCGCCACAATACTTTTCAATCATTGCAATCAGGCGCGATGCTAAATTTCCAAAATCATTCGCTAGCTCGCTCGTATATCTCGCCGACATATCTTCCCAAGAGAATGAACCGTCTGTGCCAAATGGGATTGCACGCAAGAAATAATATCTAAATGCATCGACACCAAAGTGGTCAGTAATATCACTTGGTGCGATACCAGTGAGCTTTGATTTACTCATCTTCTCGCCGCCAACCAATAACCAACCATGTGCAAAAACTTTCTTAGGTATTGCAACGTTGGCTGCCATTAACATTGCTGGCCAAATAACTGCATGAAAACGCAGAATATCTTTTCCGACCAAGTGCACATCTGTAGGCCAAGTTTTCGCAAATTTCTTTCCACCTTCTGAATTTGGATCATCGCCAAGCCCAACAGCGGTTGCATAATTTAGAAGCGCATCAAACCAGACATAAATTACTTGTTTCGTATCCCACGGAACTGGAATTCCCCAGTCAAAAGTAGAGCGCGAGATTGAGAGATCTCGAACGCCACTTTCAAGAAATGCAATTACTTCATTGCGCGCACTTGCTGGTTCACATGATTCTGGATTATTTTTGTAGTGTTCAAGTAATTGGGGAACAAAGGCTGAAAGTTTGAAGAACCAATTATCTTCAGAGAGCATCTCAACTGGCTTACCGTGAATTTTGCACTTTCCATCATCGAGGTCACCAGGCAATTTAAACTCTTCACACCCGATGCAATATGGACCTTCAAATTTTCCAGCATAGATATAGCCATTGTCTTTTAGAAGCGTCATGAATCTTTGAACGCGCTCTTCGTGACGTGGTTCGGTTGTGCGAATAAAATCGTCGTTCGCAATATTTAGCGCTGCCCAATTTGGCTTCCACGCCTCTTCAACTAAGCGATCACACCAATCTTGTGGCGAAACGTTATTTGCGGCGGCGGTATTCATTACTTTCTCGCCATGTTCATCGGTGCCCGTTAAGAACCAGACACTTTCACCACGTTGGCGGTGCCATCTAGTTAATACATCGCCAGCAACGGTTGTATATGCATGGCCAATGTGTGGCGCATCATTCACATAGTAAATAGGCGTCGTTAAATAGAAAGATTTTTCAGACGTCATGGTTCTAGCCTATCTTGTGATTTGTGCGTAACCATTGCATCGAAGACCTCGCGTTTGGCGGTTCCGGTAATTCGCGCTACTTCAGTGATTGCCTCTTTACGAGAAATACCAGCAGCCTCTTGCTTTAAGGTTTCAGAAATTAAATCGCTAATTGAAAATTCTCGTGAATTTGGATCAAAGCCCGCTAATACCAAAGTTATCTCACCCAAGATTTCAGGCGATGCAGCCCAGTTATGTAAAGTTTCAAGATCGCCTCGAATCACTTCTTCGTAGGTCTTAGTCATTTCACGACAGATTGCGCCAAGGCGATTTGGACCTAATACCTCCTTTGCATCCACAAGACATTCCAATAATCGATGAGGCGCCTCAAAGAGAATTATGGTTCGCTCTTCATTAGCGAGTTTTTCAAACCAAGATCTGCGGGTACCACTAGTTCGAGGCGCAAACCCTTCGAAACAGAAACGATCGCTTGGAAGTCCTGATAACAACAGTGCGGTAGTAACGGCGCTTGGTCCAGGGAGAACTTTAATCTTGATATTTTTTTCAACTGCGGCGCGAACTAATCGATAACCAGGGTCACTAATGCCTGGCATTCCTGCATCTGTCACAACGAGAAGATCTGAGCCACTCTCCATTATTTTTACGAGCTCATCTAGCCGTTCAATTTCATTACCTTCAAAGAACGAAATAATTTTCGCGGAATAGGTGATTCCTAAATCAGAGCAGAGTCGGGAGAACTTACGAGTATCTTCTGCCGCAATAAATTTCGCCGAGACAATCGAATCCCGCAAATTAGCCGAGGCGTCGGCTGGATTGCCCAGTGGAATCGCGGCAAGAATAAGCATTGGGCAATTCTCGCAGGCTTTAGGCTTCCCTTATGACAACCCAACTGCGGATATCTCGCGATTGGGCGATTGCCTTAGGTTTTGGCGCACTGGGCCTTGCACTTCGGCTATGGAGCCTTGGAACTCCTAAGGGAAAGATTTTTGATGAAGTTTATTATGCGACAAATGCACACTCCTTACTAATAAACGGTGTCGAACTCGATGCTAAAACTGGCGCTGCTGAATTTATTGTTCACCCACCAATTGGAAAATGGCTGATAGCGCTAGGAATAAAGGCCTTCGGATACAACGAATTTGGTTGGCGATTTGCTGCCGCGGTAGTTGGATCCATATCTATTGTTCTTATGTATTTCACTGCAAAGAAATTGTTTAATAATCAACTGCTAAGTGTTTTTGCAACTTTTCTAATCTCCGTCGATGGGCTCCACTTAGTTCACTCCCGTATTGCACTTCTGGATATCTTTCTTCTTTTATTTATTCAGATTGCAGTTCTCGCTTTTCTGCATGAAAAATATTGGTTCGCCTCGATTGCACTAGGTCTTTCTGTTGCAACCAAGTGGAACGGTCTCTATTTATTAGTTGCACTAGCGCTCTTAGTTCTAGTAGTCGATTATCGAAAGTATCGCTATCTCGGCTTCGATCGCCCGCTCTTAGAAATGGCTCGAAAAACTTTTCTCCTAAGGCTCCAACAGTTTGGAATTTTGCCAGTATTAACCTATGTCGCAACATGGGCTGGATGGTTTGCTACGAGTGATGGTTGGGATCGTAAGTGGTCAACAAATCCTCTTAAATCTCTCTGGCATTACCACGCTGAAATTTTTAATTTCCATGCAAAGTTAACGCAATCGCATCCGTATAGCGCTAATCCGTGGAGTTGGTTAATACAAGGGCGCCCAACTTCTTTTTTCTATGAAACTCCAAAGAGTTGTGGTTCGACAAATTGTGCACAAGAAGTCTTAGCGCTAGGTACGCCAATTCTTTGGTGGGCTGCGGTTCTGGGGCTATTAATAACGCTTGGTTACTGGATTAGTAGGCGCGATTGGCAGGCTGAAATAATTCTGGTTGTAATTGCTGCATGCTATTTACCTTGGTTTGCTTTTCAAAAACGAACCATGTTCTCCTTTTACGCAATAGCATTTGAACCATTCTTACTTCTTACTCTGGTCTACCTATTAAGTAAGGTATTGCAAAACCAGAAACAAATTGCGGTTCTCTTTGGTGCGCTAGTTCTAGTGAATTTTCTCTACTTCTTACCGCTTTACTTGGGTATGCCAATTTCATATAACTCGTGGCATGACCACATGTGGTTGCCCTCCTGGATATAACTTGGATATAACTTGGATATAACTAACTATTCGTTTACGGCACCAAGATTTTTAATTGCAGCGTTCTCTTCAAGCTCTTGATCAAATAGCTCATCACGAGATGGAAGCAAATCACCTTCGCTTCCAATTTGATGTGATGCAGCCCAAACACCTGGAATAGTTAAATCAATTACCCGATTAGAAGGAATGGCTTTAGGTGCAGTTGCATAAGTCGGTTTAGGCACGCTAGTTGGTTGCCACGATGGACCATCTTTTGGAATTACTATAACGCCCACGGTATCAATACGTTCAATTAGTGGAATCCAATGTTCGTTATTTTCAGCAACGAAATCTACCCGTGATGAGAAAGTAACTCGTGCAACCGGTTCAGTAATAACTGTTGCTGTTAATATTTTTTCAAATGCTCGTGCTCTTCGTCCTTGCAGTTGCGCGGTGATTAATTGTCGACGCACATTGACAATATATATTGCAAATGTGGTTGTTGGAATTAATAAAATTGAAGTTGAAAATACTCCAAGGGCACAAAGTATTCCTACGACAACAGATGAAAGTGTTAGTAAACCAAAAATTATTCTGCGATTTGCGATTTGATTCTGCCTCTTAATACTTTCAGTTGAACTTGAAGTTGTATTCAACGAGCCAGTTTCTCCGACAACTCGCATTGCACTCTTATATCGTTCAGCAGATTTGCCGGAAGCCTCATCATGGCTGGTGATCCACTTAGGCAGAAAGTAAGCCGCCCACATCCCGAGGATGATTAGGTAGATAAAACCGGAGGCCATGGAGTAGAACGATAATTCTTGGCGGGGTAAAACTCGGGGATTTAAGCGGTATGTCTGGATTAAAAGGTATTACTTAATTTTTGGATTTTCTATTACATAAGTTACGTGATCCCGCCAGGCGCCATCTATATGTAAATATCTCGGTCTGACGCCTTCGAAGATATAACCACATTTTTCAGCTACCCGCTTTGATGCTTCATTTTCCGGTCGCAAATTAATCTCGATGCGGTGAAGGGATAGTTGATTTAAGCCAAAGTTGGTCAATAACAAAACTGCTCTAGAGGTGTACCCCTTGTTAGCGTAATTCTGGTCAATCCAATAACCAATATGAGCACCGCGCATTGCGCCAAAGACGATGCCACCCATTGTTATCTGGCCAATAAAGGATTCTGATGCACCTTCTTTTAACCAGATACCTAGCGAGATAGATCTAAGAGATTCACCGTCTCTTCGATACTGGAGAACCATTCCGAAGAACGATGGGAGCGGTAGATGTGATTCAATTTCTGGTCTGGTGGCTTCCCAAGGCGTAAGCCATTCCCGATTTCGCTGGCGCGAGATATCCCAAACTTTCTTATCTCGCAATCGCAATGGACGAAGCTGAACCTCCCCATCGCCAAGCTTTATTGGCCAATCGGAATTTGTACTCAATTAATTCAAACTTCGCTCGAGAATCATTACATCAACAACTTCTCCAGCCTTAATCCCCGCAGATTTCTCTGGAATAATAATTAAGGCGTGGGCATCAGAGAGCGAAAGTAAATCCCCCTGTTCTTCAAGTGCTGTTACTACAACACCACCCTCTGAAGTTAAAGTGGCCCGGACAAATCCGCTCTCACCAGGTACACCAACTATTGAATTCTTTAACTTTGCTTTTAATTGATTGCGGAAAATATTTGGCGACCCAAGCATCTTGCGAATCATTGGCCGAACAAAAATTTCAGCAGCAATCCCCGCAACAACTGGATCGCCCGGCAAGGTAATTACTGGAGTTTTATCTGGCCCAATTAGCCCGAAATTATGCAATCCGCTCTCACTCATCTTGGGACGAACTGTTGTAATCTCACCAAGCTCTTTTAATACGGCAGTGATTAATTCGAAAGATTCATCATGACGCTCACCGCTTATAACTATTAAATCGGCACGTACTAATTGGTCTTCAATAACTTCACGAAGTTGTGCATGGTTCTCTGGAATTGTATGAACTCGAAAACCATTTGCACCGGCTTCACGGACTGCTGTTGTTAGCATCCAGGAGTTAATTTCAAACTCATCTTCAGAATTTGCAAGAGGTTGGCCAGGTTCTACTAAATCATCACCAGCCGAGATAACAACGACTCTTGGGTGTGGAAGAGTTGGTAGGCGGTCTAATCCGATTGATGCCGCTAGTCCGATTTGGGTAGAGCGAATTCGAGACCCACTTCGTAAAACCAAACGTTCACCAGCATAGATATCTGATGCAAGAGTCGCGCCGTGTGCATCCAACAACGGCATATCAAAAGGTGCAAGTGGGGATGCGATTTCAAGAAGCTTTTCTAATAGCTCTTCGACGCTCGGCTGTTGTTCCATGACTAAACCCTACTTCTTAATTAGAGTAATTCCGTGGATATAACCAATTTGAAAAAGCAGGAACTTCGAAAACGATTTCGTTCCGAGCGATCTCTCCGCGACCTCGCAGAATCTTGGACTCACATTCTCACTTCCTCAGAGTTCGAAGGCGCTAAAACTATTGCGACTTACATCTCGTATGGTGATGAACCACAAACCAAAGATTTAAATACGGCGCTACTTAAGAGCGGCAAGAATTTAGTATTGCCAAGGATCTTAAAAGATAAGGATCTCGAATGGGTTTCTTGGAGCGGTGATCCTTCAAAACTTGCAAAGAATGGCGAAACTCTAGAGCCAATTGGAGAAGCAATTTCTGGAGAAATAATTGACATCACAATTGTGCCTGCCCTTCATGTGACTCGCGACGGCCATCGCTTGGGTCAAGGTGGGGGCTCTTATGATCGTGCACTTGCAAAAATTTCCGCTTGGCGAATTGGTCTTATTTACTCTGGCGAATTAACCGTTGAGCCCTTTCCAGTTGAACCACATGATATGAAGTTAAATGCCGTAGCAACACCCGATCTGATTGTTCGATTTTCTAATTAAGGTCACCTAAGTGGCGAGCCATCACAACGCGTTGAACTTGATTCGTTCCCTCATAAATTTGAGTTAGCTTCGCATCTCGCATCATACGCTCGACTGGATAATCTGAAACATAGCCATATCCACCTAAAACTTGTACCGCATCAGTTGTAACTTTCATAGCAACATCTGTTGCAAAACATTTGGCCGCGGCAGAGAAAAAGGTTAAATCCTTCTCGCCACGTTCACTCTTTACTGCTGCCGAGTATGTGAGTTGTCGCGCCGCCGCAATATTCATTGCCATATCTGCCAACATAAATTGCACGCCTTGGAAATCAAATATCTCTCTTCCAAATTGCTTGCGCTCATGTGAATACTTTGTTGCGACTTCAAATGCACCTTGTGCGATACCGAGAGCTTGCGCTGCAATTGTTATTCTGGTGTGATCGAGAGTCTGCATTGCAAGGGCAAATCCAGAGCCTATTGCGCCGATTCGACGATCATCAGAAATAGTTACGCTATCAAAATAAACTTCACAAGTTGGGGAACCTCTAAAGCCCATCTTTTTTTCATGTGCCCCAAATGAAATACCACTATCAGTTTTCTCAACGATAAATGCTGTGATTCCTCTCGCCCCCAGCGTTGGATCGGTCTGCGCTAAGACGGTATAGAAATCTGAGAAGCCAGCATTTGAAATCCACTTCTTGCTCCCGCTAATTACCCAATCGCTATCTTGCTTAACAGCCTTTGTCTTCATTGCTGCGGCATCTGAACCTGCTTCGGATTCAGATAAACAATATGAGAAAGCTTTTCCAGAAACTAATTGTGGTAAATACTTTTTCTTTTGCTCTTCACTGCCAGCCAAAATTAAAGGTAGTGAACCCAATTTATTTACCGCCGGAATTAGCGATGAGGCGCCGCAAACTCTGGCAACCTCTTCGATAATTATCACCGTCGCGAGTGAATCGGCGCCTTGTCCACCATATTTTGAATCAACATGTGCGGCCGCTAAATCTGAACTTTGTAGAGCTTCATATGCTTCTTGTGGAAAGCGGGAATTTTCATCGACTTCTTTTGCAAATGGCGCAATCTTCTTTTCGGCAAGTGAGCGAACACTCATCCGCAGCGCTTCGTACTCTTCGCCAAATAAAGCTTCCATGTTCTAATTAACTCAACTTTTCGGCGGTTCGTCTAGTTGGTGTAATTTCGAAAGATATTTGTTGTACTTGGCTAATTCGTCATCTTCGCCCATTGCCGCAGCGCGATCTTCAGCGCGATCAATCCTTCGTGTTTCTTTGCGATCCTCACGAACCCATTGGATAAAAGTGGCAACAAGTGCGATAAGGATTGGTATTTCTCCCATAGCCCAACCGATAGCGCCACCAGCGTTCTGATCGGACAAGAGGTTCATCGACCAAGGACGTTCCAAACTTTGGAAATAGCCGCCATCTAAGAGCGTCGTTGCTGACATAAGTGCAATAGAGAAGAAGGCGTGAATGCTCATTGCGGCAAATAAAACAATTATGCGAACGATAAAAGGAACACGTTTAGGTGATGGATCAATTCCAACTATTACATGGAAGAAAAGCGCGCCGGCTAACAAGAAATGAATATTCATAAATAAATGACCAGCATGGCTCGTCATCAAATTTCCAAATATTGGCGTCATGTAAAGCAAGAAAAGTGAGCCATCAAAAATTGCTAAGGCTACGACTGGATTTGAAACAACTTGGAAGTACTTTGAATGTAAAAAAGTAATAAGCACGCCACGGATACCGCGTTCATCTGGAGTGCGGCCAATTGGAAGTGTGCGAAGTGCAAGAGTTATCGGTGCACTTAGAACAAAACCAATAGGCGCAACCATTCCAAGAATCATGTGAGCGACCATGTGATATGAAAAAGCAAAGTGAGCGTATGCACCTAATCCACCACTTGTTGCAAAGTCAGCAGAAGCAACTGCAAAAGCAAAAGAGATAGTTCGCCCCACTGGCCATTTATCACCACGCTTGGCAAGAATCACCACACCTCTTATATATAGCGCAGTTATAAGAATCAGAATTCCTAAGAAGGCGGCATCAGGAACATATGTCCAAAGAACGTTTTCAAAAGTTGGTGCCGGAAGCATTGGGCTACCAGCAATACTTTCAGCAACGCCAACGCTTCTTGGATTTTTTGGTTGTGGTGGTGCACTCGACGACAACCAGGCACCTACTCCGATTGCAGTGATCATCACAAATACTTCAACTATCAGGAGTTGATATACCTGCCTGGTTCCATGCAATTTCTTAATAATATATTTTCGGTGCGTTGCTCCAATAAAAATTAGAATTGCACTCAAAAGAATTTTGAAAATCACCAGGTTGCCATACTGCGAATTCCAAGCGTCGCGAAAATTTAATCGCGTCCAGGCGTTTAGCGATCCACTTACACATACGGCAATTGCCGACCAAAGCGCTAAGGTGCTGAACCGCGGAATTGCTTGCTCGCGTTCGGATTTGCTAATTAAGATCAAGGCGATTATCCCACCAACCCAGAGTGAGATAAAAACAACGTGGATCAAGAGTGAACCAATCGCTAGACCATGGTTCCCAGAACTGCTTGAGTGACTTTGAAATACCGGGGCAAGAACTCCGATAAAAGTTATAGCAAGTGCAAATATCGCGCCAGTTGTTCGCTTAATCCTTGGTACAAGTAATAAGACAATTGCTGATGCTGCGATATTTACAGCAAAACTTTCACCAAGAGCGGTCTGTGAAACAAACGATTTGATTACAACAAGATCAAAGGCATCAGCTATTGGCGTCGCAAGCAGATTTGCTAACTCAACAAATAACACCCCAAGGCTGGACATCAGCCAGGCAGCAGCTGGAATTACCGCGAGGTTGCGAATCCGAATCGCTTCAGGCAATAACTTTGAACGCTCTTCGCGAATTAAAAATGCAATAGCAAGAAGTAAGCCAACTAAAGTAATGGCGGAAAGCAGTTGTAAATCTCTGACAAGTGGCGTTAAGAAATTCAAAAGCCCTTTTGAATTCGGTACATGCGAGTTGATTGAAAATTGCATAACTTAAAGACCGTTATTTTCGCTTTGCTCTTTTTTGCCTACCAAAACTCTGCTTTGCATACCAAATTAGAAATATGAATACAAAAGCGGCAAGTGCTAATAACGTATATACGAAAGCATTTGATCCGCCATTTAAATTCTTATCAACTTGAGTTGTATTTCCAGTTGTTGGTGCTGGACTTGGTGTTCCCAAGCTTGTTGGCGCCTTAAACATAAAGGTGTATGCACCCGTTAGTGGATTATCAGTATCAGAAAGTAGCGTGTAATTTACGGTGTAGACACCAGTCTTAATTAATTCTGTCAGCCCAACAATTGCGCTATTTCCATTTATTGTTATGGAGCCATCATCTACAGCAACACCATTTGGATCATTTACAACTATTAAACTTCCCTGTTGTGATAAGAGCCCAACTGTTGAAATTGAAATTGAATTAGGTGAAGTTGTTAAAACCGAACCTGCCAGTGGAACTGAAGCGGTGATGCTATTTGCTTGGGCGGGGGTTGAAAAACCCGGAAGAATAATGAGAGCAACTGCGATAATGCTGCGGATTAAGCTCCCAGCCTTCATGCTCGCCCCTTAATAGGATTAATTTGATTCTCGATTAGGTGTAATTCTCTCACTTCTTTACACTAATGCCCATGCCTACATATGAATATGCCTGCACGCAATGCGGCCACGAATTCGAAGTTTTTCAGTCCTTTAGCGATGCCGCTCTTACGCAATGCCCTGAATGTAAAGGTGCGATTCAAAAGGTCTACTCAAATGTTGGCGTTGTCTTCAAAGGCTCTGGTTTTTATAAAACAGACTCCCGAAGTACAAAGAAGCCAGCAACTCCTGCTTCCACAACTCCTGCAGTTACAACTCCTGCCGCTACTTCAACTTCTTCAACTTCTTCAACTTCTCCGGCACCGAAGAGCGATTAGCTGTGATGTGGTGGTCGATCTTCTTTGATTTCAGCATCTCGCTTTGAATCATCATCTTCACGCGGATCAATCTCATCTTGCGTCACTTTCGGCAAAATTTTCGGATCGCTCATAACACAATTGTAATCAATTAAGAGAGAGAGAAGTAACCATGTTTGAGAAGCTGGGTCACGTTCTAGTAAGACGACGTAAAACTGTATTGGCAGGTTTCATTGTCACGACTATTGCGGCCGGCGTAGTTGGATCCCTGGTCTTTGCCCGACTCGACGGTGGCGGATATTCAGATCCTGGCAGTGATTCTTCAAAGGCGGTCACATATTTGACTGATACATTCAAAGTTAAAGACCCAGCAATAATTTTCATAATTGATGCCGGCAAGAACGTTGCTGATCCTGCGGTTGCAGCAGAAGTCGCACCAATCGAAGCGGATCTGCGTTCGATGCCTGAAATCGCCAAGACGCTTTCTTACTGGAGCGCTGGTGGCGCGAAACAATTAATAAGCGAAGATGGAAAGGCAGCATATCTTTTCATCTATGGGCATGATGCAGACTCAACTCTTCTCAGTGGCCTGGCTTCAAATTTGCAGAAGAAATATGATGGCAAAATTGGAAACTTAAGAATTTATGTTGGCGGTTTCTCGACGTTTAACGCTGAGATAAATAAGAAGATATCAAGTGACCTTAAATTTGCTGAAGCTATATCCATCCCACTTACCTTCCTATTTCTTCTCTTCGTATTTGGCGGTCTAATTGCATCTGCAATGCCAGTGATTGTTGCAGTCAGCGCGATTCTTGGAGCATTTCTAATACTCTATTTAATAAGCCTGGTTACGGGAGTAAGTATCTTCGCTCTTAACCTAGTAACTGGTTTAGGCATGGGACTTGGAATCGACTATTCGCTATTGATGGTTAACCGCTTCCGTGAAGAATTGCATGCCGGCAAGAGCGTAGAAGAATCAGTTGCGCAAACTGTTAAGACCGCGGGTAAGACTGTCTTCTTCTCTGGAATCACAGTAATGATCAGCCTGGCATCACTTATGTTCTTCCCGCAAATGTTCTTGAAATCATTTGGCTATGCCGGAGTTTCAGTTGTTGCGGTAGCAATTCTTGGTGCACTTATTCCGCTTCCAGCAATCTTGGCTTTGCTTGGAACAAAGATAGATAAGTTCGTTGTACGTAAGAGCGCAATAACTCCTAAGGAAGATGGTCGTTGGGCACATACTGCTCGCTTCGTGATGCGCCGCCCGGTATCAGTTGTAGTTTTGTCACTATTAATACTTGGAACTCTTGCGGCGCCACTTAAAGATATTGTCTTTTCGCAAGTTGATACTCGAGTACTGCCAGCTTCAAATAAGGCTGCGCTTGCCGCAAAGGTTGGACTCGATAAATTTCCAGGACAACAAGGAAATCCCATTGAAATTATTATTCCAAATGGAACAACCAATATGGTTGCGATAAATAACTTTGTAAGCAGCCTTGCAAATGTTCCTGGTGTAGTTGCAGTAGGTGCACCAGAAACTGCGGGAAATGATATTCGTATTGCGGCCATTCATAGTATGAGCGCTAGAACGCCGACAGCGGAGAAAATGATTACTGAGATAAGAAATCTGAAAGTCCCTGAAGGCACACTTGTTGGTGGTGTTGCTGCGGATTATGCAGATAGCCAGATTGGAATCGCAAAGAAGTTGCCACTCGCCTTACTTTGGATTGCAATCGGAACCCTGCTTCTACTCTTTATGTTTACCGGTTCGATTATCTTGCCGATAAAAGCGGTAATTCTTAATTTAGTTTCACTATCGGCGACAATGGGGGTTCTTACTTGGGTCTTTATCGGTGGCCATTTCACCTGGCTCGTTGGTTCATTCACAAATACTGGAACTATTGATACCTCAATAGGGATTCTTATCGCAGTTGTAGCCTTCGGTTTATCAATGGACTACGAAGTCTTCTTACTATCTCGGATTAAAGAAGAGCACGATGCTGGACATTCAAATATTGAGTCGGTTGCAATTGGTCTACAGAGATCGGCCCGAATTATTACCGCCGCAGCAGTGATCCTCTCGGTTGTCTTCGCAATCTTTGTTACAAGCGGAGTTACATCAATCAAGACCATGGGATTTGGTGTCGCCTTTGCGATTTTGTTAGATGCAACCTTAATTCGCGCTCTACTTGTTCCTGCTCTTATGCGGCTCTTCGGGGAACGCAACTGGTGGGCGCCAAAAGCGTTAAAGCGATTCACAATTAGCCATTAAACTTCTGCCATGGATTTAATAGTTACTCTGCAATGCAAAGACCAGCCTGGCATTGTTCATGCGATGACTACTGCAGTCTTAGGCGCGCAGGGAAACATTATTGAGAACCAACAATTTACCGATCCATCAACCCAAGATTTTGTAATGCGCACACGTTTCGAAACTGAATTAAATATTGCCAAAGTTAAGGAGACGCT
This sequence comes from Actinomycetales bacterium, assembly GCA_007280395.1. Classification (GTDB taxonomy): domain Bacteria; phylum Actinomycetota; class Actinomycetes; order Nanopelagicales; family Nanopelagicaceae; genus AAA044-D11. The sequence goes on from QYQH01000039.1 coordinate 21,877, forward strand.
AAATTCTGGTCTCAGCCAATTTAAACCGAAGCTATCACTTCGCTCAGCGGCTAAGCAGAAAAAGGCTTTAATTCTCGTTACCAAAGAATCCCATTGCTTGCGCGATCTGCTCTACTTACAAGAGTTGGGTGAGCTTCCGATTGAAATTCCCGCAGTTGTCTCAAACCACAGCGATTTAAAAACTTTAGTGGAGTCACACGGAATTAAATTTATTGACCAGAGCAAATTGAATAAGGGTGACGCTGAAGCCGAGATTTCAAAGTTAGTTACGGAACTAGAGATAGATCTAGTTGTTTTAGCACGCTATATGCAGATTCTCTCCAAAGAGTTCTGCGAAAATATGTTTGGTCGAATCATAAATATTCATCACTCCTTCTTGCCGGGATTCAAAGGTGCAAAGCCTTATCACCAGGCACATGCCCGTGGCGTAAAGACCATCGGTGCAACCGCGCATTTTGTTACACCTGATTTAGATGAAGGCCCAATTATTGATCAGGATGTTGCACATGTAACTCACGCTTCAACTCCGGAAGATTTAATTGCAACCGGCCGTGATATCGAACGTCGCGTATTATCTAGAGCAGTTCGGGATTTTGCTGAAGATCGAATATTTATTGTCGGCGATAAGACCGTTGTATTTCATAATTAATATTTAACTTGTGTCCTAGGCGGGAGTTGAACCTGCGACCTACCGCTTAGGAGGCGGTTGCTCTATCCACTGAGCTACTAGGACCTAATTAATGCATCTCAATAAAACTTTATTAGACTTTTATCAAAAGTAAGTTTACTTAATTTTACTAAAGGTTGCGCACACTTAACTAGCTGAGCTAGGCTCCGAACATAGCAAAATACTCGTTTGGAGTTGGTTTTAATGAAGGCCCTTGTAATAGGCGCCGGTGGAGTTGGTAGGGCAATAGCAAATATTGCTTCCCGTCGTTCATTCATAACAGAGTTGGTTATCGCAGACCGCAATTTATCGCGCGCTGAAGATGCCGTAAACCGTTTGAAAGATCCCCGCTTTTCAGCCGCCTTAGTTAATGCAGCAGAACTTGAAGATATCCGGGAATTAATTCGTAAAGCAAATCCCGACATTGTCATCAACGCAGTTGATCCGCGTTATGTAATGCCGATATTTCTTGCCTGCGAAATTGAAAATAAGAATTACCTTGATATGGCGATGTCACTTTCTAGGCCACATCCACATTATCCATATACCGAAACTGGTGTGAAATGTGGCGATGAACAATTTGCACGTGATTGGAATTGGAGTGAACGCGGAATCTATGCCTTAATTGGTATGGGCGTTGAACCAGGTCTTAGTGATGTCTTTGCAAAGTATGCAAGTGATGAATTGTTTTCGCGCATTGATTCAGTAACCGTTCTTGATGGATCTAACTTGGTGGTTGCGGGTTCAGAATTTGCACCATCATTTTCGATCTGGACAACAATCGAAGAGTGTTTGAATCCACCGCTGGTTTGGGAAGATGGCCGCGGTTGGTACACAACCGAACCATTCTCAGAACTTGAAATCTTCGATTTCCCAGAGGGAATCGGGCCAGTTGAATGTGTCAATGTTGAACACGAAGAAGTTGTATTAATTCCGCAGAAAATCGATGCCAAGAAAGTTAACTTTAAATATGGACTTGGTGCGCAATTTATTTCAATCCTGAAGACTATTCATTTACTCGGAATGGATCGCACCGAGACTGTAGATGTCCAAGGTGTTCAAGTTTCACCGCGCGACTTACTTGCAGCATCTCTCCCAGACCCTGCAACGCTTGGTTCACGCATGACTGGAAAAACTTGCGCTGGTGTATTAGTTAAAGGTTTAGATAAGAGTGGTGAACCAAAAGCGGTTTACATCTATAACGTAATCGATAATGCTTGGTCTATGGAAAATTATGGTGATCAAGC
>QYQH01000057.1 GCA_007280395.1 Actinomycetales bacterium
ACAGATCAGAGACTATTGCTATGGCGCCTGCAGTTGTAGCAGCAACTGCGCTTACTAAAGTATCTCGATTGGCTACATGAGACATCTCGTGTGCAATTACCCCCTGGAGTTCATCTCTACCCATGACATCTAAAATTCCAGTTGTGAATGCAATTAGTGCGTGCTGCGGGTTCCGCCCAGTCGCAAATGCATTTGGCGCTTCGTCATAAACTATTGCAACTTTTGGCATTGGTAGACCAGAAGCAATACATACTTCTTGCACTAATCCGAATAGTTTTGGATTATCAGATTCTTGTAGTTGCTTAGCCCCAGTCATTGTCAAAACTAATTTATCGGAACCGTAATAAGCGCCCCATACTGAGATAAGTGAGATACCAACCGCAATCGGGACAATCCCTGCAGTTGCGCCACCAAAATATGTAAGAGCGGAATAAACAACAATCCACATCAGTATCGCCATTACGAACAGTAAGCCAAATGTTTTGCGCCGGTTAGCGTTTTGAAGTTCTCTAAAATTCATTAATTAGAATTTGACGGTTGGTACTGTGCGATCTTGTGGATCTTCTATTTCATAAAATTCACGCTCAGAGACTTTTGCGAATCCGACAAAGAAGCTAGTCGGAATAGTCTTCACGGCGGTATTCAATGAGCGAACTGTGTCATTATAAAACTGACGCGAAAAAGCAACTTTATTTTCAGTTGTTGCTAGCTCATCTTGTAGCCCTGCGAAATTTGTAGATGCTTTTAGATCTGGATAAGCCTCGGCTACTGCTAATAAACCACGTAGCGCTTGTGTAAGCGCGCCATCAGCCGCCGCCGTGTCTGCTACAGAACTTGCGGTTGTTGCTTTTGCACGTGCCGCAACTACAGCGTCAAAAGTAGATTGCTCGTGCTGGGCATAGCCCTTTACAGTTTCAACTAAATTGGGAATCAAATCTGCACGTCGCTTTAATTGCACTTCAATCTGTGCCCAAGATTCATCAACTGCAATGTTAAGCCGAATTAAGCGGTTGTATTGTGCGATAAAAAATACGGCGATAAGAGCGATGGCACTGACGATCAGGATTATTTCCATGCCTAATTAAACCTTAATTATGTGGAATTAATTCCTTAGAATTTACTTAATCTTTGATTGGTGGAAATTTAGCCAAGATTTACTTGCCGTTGGACCGCGCTGACCTTGATATCTCGAACCATAAAGCGCTGAACCGTAAGGGTTCTCGGCTGGTGAAGAGAGTTTGATTAAGCAGAGTTGCCCAATCTTCATTCCTGGAAATAGTTTTACCGGAAGATTTGAAACGTTTGAAAGTTCTAAAGTTATATGGCCAGAGAAACCTGGATCAATAAATCCTGCCGTTGAATGCGTTAAGAGTCCAAGGCGACCAAGTGAAGATTTTCCCTCTAGGCGACCTGCGATGTCATCGGGCAAAGTGATAACTTCGTAGGTACTTGCTAAAACGAACTCACCTGGGTGGAGAATAAATTCTTCATCACCAGCGACTGCTACCTCGCGAGTTAAATCAGCTTGCTCGATGGATGGGTCAATAACTGAATACTTGTGGTTTTCAAAGACCCGGAAGAAGCGGTCTAATCGAACGTCAACGCTTGAGGGTTGGATCATTGCGCTATCGAAAGGTTCGACCTTTACGCGGCCAGCGCTGATTTCGGCCTTTATGTCGCGGTCACTTAGTAGCACGGACAGACCCTATATCGTCCAGGCTGCTTGATTAAGTTACTGGCGGGTAGCATTATTGCGCCATGAGCCACTACATAGCCAACCTGCGCGATATCGAATTCTGCCTCTTCGATCTACTCAAGCGCGATGAAATTCTAGGCAGAACCATCTTTAAAGATATCGACCGTGAAACTGCAATGGGCATGTTGGAAGAAGTTAAACGCCTTGCCGAAAACGACCTTGGTGATTCCTTTATCGAAAGTGATCGACTTGGCGTTGAGTTCAATAAAGAGACTGGCGATGTCAAGTTGCCAGAGAGTTTTAAGAAGTCTTACCGCGCATATATGGATAATGAATGGTGGCGAATTGATGCTCCGGTTGAAATCGGCGGCACTTTAATTCCAGCTTCGTTGCGTTGGGCAATCGCTGAAATGATTCTAGGCTCAAATCCTTCAATTCATCTCTATGCATCAGGTACAGCATTTGCACATGTTGCATACGTTCTTGGAAATGAAGATCAGAAGAAGATGGCACAGCTCATGGTCGACAATGACTGGGGCGCAACTATGCAACTTACTGAACCAGATGCGGGCAGCGATGTTGGTGCTGGAAGATCTAAAGCGGTTGCGCAAAGTGATGGGACTTGGCACGTCACTGGTACGAAAAGATATATTACATCGGGCGATTCAGATTTAAATCCAAATATTGTTCATTATGTCTTAGCCCGCCCAGAAGGTGCTGGCCCTGGAACAAAAGGATTAAGTCTATTTTTAGTTCCAAAGTTCATGTTTGATTTTGAAACTGGTGAACTTGGAAAACGTAACGGTGTTTATGTAACTAGCGTTGAGCATAAAATGGGGCTAAATGTTTCGGCTACCTGTGAGATGAATCTTGGTGAGAAAGAACCTGCAGTTGGTTATTTACTTGGAGATGTTCACGAAGGTATTGCCCAGATGTTTAAGTTAATTGAATACGCTCGAATGATGGTTGGAACAAAGGCAATCGCAACCTTGAGCGCTGGATACCAACAAGCACTTGCATATGCGAAAGTTCGCGTACAAGGCCCAGATCTAACTAGGGCTGCGGATAAAGCAAGCCCACGTGTAACAATAATTAACCATCCAGATATTCGTCGCTCTTTGATGGTGCAGAAATCTTATTCCGAGGGAATGCGGGCGCTAATTCTTTATACCGCTTCAATCCAGGATGAAATAATTCTTGCAAATGCAGCAAAGGATTTAGATCGAAGTAAGGATATGGAAGCTTTAAATGACCTGCTTCTGCCGATTGTTAAGGGTTATGGCAGTGAAAAATCCTGGGTCTTGCTCGGAACCGAATCGCTCCAAACTTTTGGTGGTTCTGGTTTCACCCAAGATTGGCCACTTGAACAATATGTCCGAGATGCAAAAATTGATACCTTGTATGAAGGAACTACCGCAATTCAAGGTTTGGATTTCTTCTTCCGTAAAATTATAAAAGATGGTGGCCGGGCAATTGGCTTACTTGGCAAAGAGATCGCAGTCTTCGCAGCTTCTGGTGGTGCGCTCGCTGAAGAGAAAGCCGCACTTGCAAAGACCCTTGAAGATTTAAATGCGATGATCGGCGCGCTTGTCGGTTTTGCAATGGAATCTCAAGAGGATGTTGAAAAGATATATAAGGCGGGTTTGAATACTTCTCGCTTGTTGATGTCGGTTGGTGAAGTGATTATCGCTTGGTTGTTACTGCGCCAAGCAGAGATTGCTGTAGCGAAATCTGCAAATCCAAGTCGCGATGCTGATTTCTATGCAGGCAAGATAGCCTCCGCAAAATTTTTCATTCGAACTGTTCTACCTCACATCAGCTCTGAATTAAAGATTGTATTGAGCGAGACTGGTGAACTTATGGAGATTCCTGAATCCGCTTTTTGATAGGGTTCGCTGTGCTAAAAAATATTCGCCATGAGGCTTATTTAATTCTTGGTGCCTTCTTCTTTGCGCTAAATAGCGTCCCTGCCAAATTGGTTATGGAGGGTGGAATAAGCGCATTCCGACTCACCCAAATCCGGATTTCTGGCGCGTTCTTATTGATGTTTGTTTTTGTATTTATTCGAAACCGTAAAGGCTTGCGGATTACAAAGTCTGAAATTCCATTGCTAGTTGCATTTGGTGTTATCGGTTTTGCTGTTGTAAATGGTCTCTATTTTTCAGCGATTGCCAGATTAAATGTAAGCATCGCTCTAATTATCGAATTCACTGCGCCGATCTGGATAGTTCTTTGGATGCGTTTTATAAAGAAGCGAAATGTCTCAAAGTTAATGTGGTCTGGATTATCAATAGGTTTTACTGGTTTGTTATTAGTTGGCCAAGTTTGGCGTGGACTAACTCTCGATGGTATTGGTTTGATCTATGCCTTTGTTGACGCCTTTGCCCTTGCCTTTTATTTTGTAGTTGGCGAGAGGTTCGTAAAGGAGAAAGGCAGTGAAATCACCATGGTTTTAGGTTTTGGTTTCTCTGCCGCATTCTTCGCAATTGTGATGCCTTGGTGGAGCTTCCCATTTGAGGTATTTTCTAAATCTATCGAACTCACCGGGCGCTTCGCTGGCAATTCACTTCCTGGTTGGCTCCTGGTTCTCTGGGTAATTATTGGCGGAACTGCCGTTCCTTATTTCTTAGTTCTAACTGGGCTCAAAGGGCTTAGCGCCGCAACATCGAGCGTTATTGGAATGCTGGAACCAGTATTTGGTGGCGTCTTGGCCGGGTTCTTCTTATTTGAAAAACTTACCTTTATGCAATTTATCGGAAGCTGTGTTGTACTCGTTGGTATCTACTTAGCCGACCGCGCCAGAGCGAGCATTTAAGGTAAATTTCCACCATGGAAAACTTTGCTGATCTGCTTGGTGCAAATAAAGAATATGCGAACACATTTAAATCCCAGGGCTTAAGTGGTCAAGCCAAAAAAGGTTTAGCCATTGTTACCTGCATGGATTCACGAATAGATCCACTTCATATTGTTGGTATGGAGGCAGGAGATGCAAAGATTCTGCGCAATGCTGGTGCTCGTGTGACCGAGGATGTGCTTCGTACCTTGGTTCTTGCAACCCACCTGTTAAGCGTTAATCGCGTTCTTGTTATGCCACATACTGATTGCAAAATGGCAAGTGGTGAAGAGGATGAAATCCACGCTGCAATCTTGGAGAAGTCTGGTGTTGATACCCGCGGGATTGAGATTCGCACAGTTAAAGATCAGAGAAAAGCGCTTATAACTGATATCCAAAGAATTGAAAGTTATCCATTGCTTGCAAAGAATATAAAGGTTATGGGCGCAATCTTTAGCGTTGAAAGTGGAACTCTTACTCCCGTAATTTAATTATCTTTTACGAAGCTCTCGGCGTTCTGAGAATAACTTGGCGCCATATCGGTAAATCTTGCGAAGTGAAGTTGTGCGCTTACAGTAATGGTGCGAGTAGGTCCATTACGGTGCTTAGCGATAATTAAATCTGCCTCACCTGATCGGTTCTGTCCGTCGTACATATCGTCGCGGTGTAGAAGAATTACAACGTCGGCATCTTGTTCAATCGAACCTGATTCACGTAGGTCAGAGAGCATCGGCTTCTTATCGGCACGTTGTTCTGGTGAACGGTTTAGTTGGGAGATAGCGATTACTGGAACATCAAGTTCCTTTGCGAGTAATTTAAGATTTCTGGAGAACTCGGATACTTCTTGCTGGCGGTTCTCAACGCGCTTACCGGATGTCATCAACTGTAAGTAGTCGATGACAATTAACTTCAAACCATGACGTTGCTTGAGGCGTCGGGCCTTTGCGCGAATCTCCATAAGGGAGAGGTTTGGCGAATCATCAATAAATAACGGTGCTTGTGAAATTTCACCCATGCGCTTTGCCAGGCGGCCCCACTCTTCATCGGTGAGTGCGCCAGAGCGAATGTTATTTAGCGCTACGCGCGCTTCAGCAGAGAGCATGCGCATCGTAATTTCCGAGCGGCTCATTTCAAGTGAGAAGATAACTGAAGGATCACCGTTGTGAATAGATGCATAGCGTGCAATATCTAGGCCAAGTGTTGACTTACCAACTGCAGGACGTGCAGCAAGAACAATCATATTTCCTGGATGCAGACCATTAGTTAAGGTATCGAGATCTTTAAATCCGGTCTTAACACCTTCACCTTTCACGCCATTTGAAATTGCTTCAATTTCATCTAGCGCAGCTGGCAAGAGTTCTGATAGTTGAATGTAATCCTCACTTGTGCGGTGTTCAGTTACTGCGAAAATTTCCGCTGAAGCTTGATCGACTGCATCATCAACTTCACCTTCACCGGAGTAACCAAGTTGAACAATCTTTGTCCCGGCCTCAACTAAGCGACGCATGATTGCATGGTCACGAACAATCTTTGCGTAATAGCCAGCGTTTGCAGCGGTCGGAACAGAATTAATAAGTGTGTGTAAATATGGTGCGCCACCTGCACGAGCGGCGTCGCCACGCTTTGTTAATTCAGCCGCAACAGTTACTGGATCCGCAGGTTCGCCGCGACCATACAAATCTAGAATTGCATCATAAATAAGTTCGTGTGCTGGCCGGTAGAAATCGCGTTCGCGAATAATTTCAACAACATCGGCAATTGATTCTTTACTCAATAACATTCCACCAAGAACGCCTTGTTCGGCAATTAGATCTTGAGGTGGTGTACGTTCGAATTCAATTGTTGCTGGAACGCGATTGTTATTGTTTCCGCGGTTGGGGAGTTCTGCGATGCTCATAGGCAAAGCCTCCCAACTACCACTGACATTACGAGATAAATACTGGTATCTCGTGCACTTGTGGGTAATTTAATGAGGTGGGGGTTAGAGGTGCTAGGCGCGAAGATTTTGATGTGTGTGAGCGTGTGTAGAAGTTGTGAAAAGCCGTGGAGAACTTGTGCATAAGATTGGATAAAGGGTGGATAAGCGAGAGGGATAGCACTCATACACGCTCAAATTTAGAGGAAAGGCTGTGGGTAAAGATTTTTATTTTTATCTCAATAT
>QYQH01000084.1 GCA_007280395.1 Actinomycetales bacterium
CATCTACGGCATATCTTGGTAATGCTTTGTCTGAACTTGGAATTCCAGTGATGCTTCCCATCGGGGGACATGCGGTCTATCTCGATGCGAAAGCTTTCTTGCCACACATTCCCGCTCTGCAATACCCAGGGCAATCCCTTGCAGTTGAACTCTATAAAGTCGGCGGCATTCGAGGATGCGAAATCGGTACAGTCATGTTCGGTCGCAAACCCGATGGCAGTGAAGTTGCGGCCCCAATGGAGCTTGTTCGTTTGGCCATTCCTCGCCGTACCTACACACAAAGTCACATTGATTACGTCATTGAAGTCTGTGCCGAGGTCCATAAAAACGCTTCCAAACTTCGCGGCTTTAAAATCGTAAAAGAGCCTGCATCCCTGCGTCATTTCACGTCAGAATTTGCACTATTGTAAAAATTATTTATTTACTTTCTCGATTTTAAGAGTACTAACCCATCAAGGCTTTACGCTCACTGTGTACTGGCTGACACTACATAGTGAGATTTACGTGAGGTTTGATTCATAAGTTTTACCCATGAGTATTCGAGAAAAACTCGAAGGGTTATTCGACCCTGTTTTCTTGAGGCTGTGCTCATTCTACACGCACATTTTTGAAAAGGCGTTCGGTCGATTCCAAGTTTATCTAGTTTGTCCTATCTTCATCTTCAATATTAATACGGCTGCGAAACCATAAAAATGCCTACCTCAAGCGAGGATTTTTTTGAAGATAACTCTTTTAATTCAGATGAAGAGTATTTCCAAAGTAGTTTTGCTGAGTTAGGCCCTGTCAAAACTTCGTGGCGGATCAGAACGGCAAAGCGACTTGTTGCAATTTTAATAGCATCCTTAGTGGTTCCAATCTCTTCTATAGTTTTCATTCCGGAAGCATCAGCTAGTGGTGGATTTACTACAATCTTTAGCACTCCTGTTCTAACTCCCAGTGGTTTTAATGTCACTGTTCTCAATTATGGCTCCGCAATTGCAGCAAATTGGACATTTACTACGGGATCCGTAGCCGCGGGAACTGTCACTACGGGTAGTGCAAGTGCAGATGGAAAAACTATCGAACTGAGGATCAGTGGAATTTCTGTTGGATCTACTGCCGGCGTGAATTCCGCAAATAAAACTGGCGGCACCAGCACTGTTGGTACCCAATTAAATGCGGGTCCAATAGGTGCAACAAAGCTATCAGCAGGATCTGTGTTAGGCGCTTCATCCGGTGTCGCATTTACTACTCAACCCGTTGTCAGATTTCAAAATTCGGCGGGAAGTTCTGTAAGCACTGGTTCTTCAGTGACTGCCGCGATAACTGCTGGCTCGGGCGGAGCTCTGTCTTCAGGCTCGGGCGGAGCTCTGTCCGGAACATTAACTGCTGCAGGTTCCGCCGGCGTTGCTACGTTTACTAATTTAATGATAACTGGTGCTACTGGGGTTTACACAATTACTTACTCCTCGGGCAGCTTAACAGTTGCAACTGGAAAAGTGACACTCTCTGCAGGTACTGCAAATAAACTCTCTAACACGGTATTAGTGGGTACCGCATCATCAGGTTCAGCATTTTCTACGCAGCCGAAAATAACCATTCAAGACTCATCCGGAAATACAATCACTGCAGGTTCATCCGGCTTGACCATTACAGCGGCAATTACTTCTGGCTCAGGCGGAGCTCTGTCCTCTGGCTCGGGAGGAACTTTAACCGGAACATTAACTGCGGCAGGTTCCGCCGGTGTTGCAACATTTACTAACCTTGGAATTACTGGTGCCACAGGTGTCTATACGATTACTTTCTCTGCGAATGGAGTATCTGCAGTAACGCAAAATGTCACGCTCTCTGCAGGTGCTGCAACACAGATCTCAATGAGTGTTCAACCATCTAGCTCTATTACAAATGGTTCAAACGTAGGTGCGACAACTGCAGTCTTAGTCCGAGATTCGGGTGGCAACGCCATCTCCGGTGCCACCGCGACCGTGACTGTCAGTGGAGGATCGGCAGTCTTTGGTGGCACAAAGAGCCAAGTAACTAACGCCTCTGGCATTGCAACATTTAACGATCTGACATTAACCGGTGCCACCGGAACCTACACATTAACTTTTGCTAGCGGCTCATTGAGCGTTAACTCAACGACAATCACATTGACTGCATCTGCTGCAACGCAGATAAGTATGAGTGTTCAACCATCTGCCTCTATTACAAATGGTTCAAACGCAGGTGCCACTTACACAGCCTCGACAGTCGATATAACACTAACGGCAGTGTGGAAGGCTGTGCCTCTTCGCACGATAACTTATTCACTTAATGGTGGAACGGGAACACTTCCAACTCAGATCGCACTTGCAGAGGGTGCAACGTTCACGCTCGCCGATGATGCTGGAATTACCAAGTCTGCTAATACATTTAGCAGTTGGTTAATTGGAGCGATTACGTATGCACCGGGGGCATCATTTAAAGTTGGAACTACTAATATAACGATCACTGCGCAGTGGAGCGCAGTCCCACCTAAAGCAGTTACTTACGCATTAGGCAACGGTGCTGGAACTATTCCAACTGAGACACCAAAAGCTTCAGGCGCTAAATTCACACTTGATTTGGGTGATGGATTAACTCGTACTGGCTTCTCCTTGACTAGTTGGAATGATGGAGCGAAAAACTACGCACCAGGTGCCACTTATGTGATGGGTAACGTCGCAGTTACATTCACCGCCGTCTGGACTCCAGCCGTACTTCGATCGGTTACATATCAATTAGGACAAGGCGCAGTAGGAACAACGCCAACACAAATCGCTACTGCCAACGGTGACACTTTCACTTTAGCCTCGGGCTCTGGATTCAGTAAGGTTGGCTTTACATTTATTGGTTGGAACGACGGGGCAACTAGCTTCACACCAAGTGCTCTTTACACAATGGGCCAGCAAGCCGTGGTCTTTACAGCTCAGTGGATAGTCACTGCTCCACGAACGGTCACGTACTTTCTTGATGGCGGAGCGGGAATTGCGCCAATCCAACCATCCGTTCCTTCGGGCACTACTTTTACTCTTTCAACAGGTGGAGGCATATCAAAGGTCGGATTTAGTCTGGGTGGCTGGACTGATGGAAGTGTGACTTATCTTCCGGGAGCGATTTATACAGTTGGTGCTACTAATATCACTTTGACTGCAATCTGGTCACAGGCAGTATCGCGAACTATCACATACCTCGCGGGTACTGGCACTGGAAAAGTTCCAACACAGGCGCCCGTTGTGGAAGGTCAGACTTTCAAACTTGCATCATCTGCAGGATTAACTAGAGCTGGAGCTAGCTTCTTGGGTTGGAGTAATGGCACTACAACTTACCTTGCCGGCGGGCAATACAAGGTGGGGCCAGCTAACGTAACTCTCACCGCAATTTGGAGCAAGTAGTTCAACTCGCTTTGTCTGGTTTAGTTAAATTACGTCGTTAAGAATTCACAGGCTTGCGCCGCGCTCCAACCATTGGGATACAACGCAAGTAATGCTTCTTCACCGGATAGATCTGAACCAAGTGTGACTAAAGGCGCCTCTTCATAACCAGTGGCACGAACTTGTGGCATTCCAATATTGGCCAGAAGTGCGTTGCATAAGCATTTCTTACTTTTGTTAGCTCCTTCAACGCCGCCTTTAAAAAGAAATGTTTTGTCAGGCTCGCCAGAGCAGCGATAAGCAATCTGATGATTGGGTTTTTCAATCACGCTTCGCAAATAACCAAGATCGCACAGCTTTACACGAGAGCTGAACTCAGTGCTATCAGAAATCGTCTCCTCTAGATCGGCATATTTAAATGGGAACGATGTGGGGGAGCCATAAGGGTCGGTAATGATATTCAAAGTTTTGTCGGCGATTTTTCCGAGAATCTGCGAACGCAGGGCCTCGGTAATTCCAGATTCAAAACTTAAAGCAAATATCGATCCAACTTGTACGCCAACTGCCCCGGCAGCGATCGCCTCTTGGAGTTTTGCCGGTGTGGAATACCCTCCGGCTAACCAAAATGGCAGACCAGTAGCTTTTACTTTAGCGATATCGGCATCATCCTTCGGCGAAAATTGCGACTGCCCATCCTCACCAACGGGAGTATTTCCACGCGGTGGCGCGTTGTGTCCGCCGGCCGAAGGACCTTCGACAACAAAGCCATCGGGTCGAACTTCTTCGTCACGATTTAAATAGGCGGCTAACGCGTGCGAAGAGATGATGGCCAGGAATTGTGGCCGCGTAATTACAGTCGCTGCGCCGCCACTAATGAGAGCAGGGTCAAATGATAGGTAGTATTTAATTGATGCATTCTCAACATCTATTGAAACCTTACTTTCTTCATGTCGCGATAGTTCACGAATCACGCGGGGGATTTCACTGGGAATTCCAGCCCCCATCAAAACATAATCGACGCCGGCGAGCATGGCGCCATAAATAGAGGCCGGCGTTGCCATTTGAACTTTCTCTAGAAAATTTATACCAATGAGTCCATCGTGCCCCTGCTTTGCTAACCAGACTTCGACGAAGTTTGCAGCAACCAAAAATTTTGTGGCGAAATCGCCTGGATGTAAATTGAATTTTGGTAACAGTAAATATGGAACGTCGGATTTCTTGCCACCTTCGATAAAGAATCTGGACAGCGCTTCAGCGACAAACGCCTGATCTGGGAAGGTTTTCAAAGCCCGCCTGATCGAGCCATCACCATCGCCATCCTGTAATCGCCTAGCGACAACCGTATCTATTGCCGTCCCAGAGACTACACCGAGGCCTCCAGAGCGCGAGACGGCTTGAGCCATCGCCCATGAAGAGACTGCGATGCCCATTCCGCCTTGAATCACTTGCGGCAGAGGTCGAAGAGATGCGTTCACCGCGTAATTCTAAATCCGAGGAAAAACCAACTGACCAGTACGGCGAGAGATGCCACTCATGCGGTTAAAATTGGGGATGACAAAGCGCCTAACGCGTAATGAGAAAATTAAAGTCTGGGCCGTTTTTATAGGCATAATCCTCGCGTTTCTCTCCTATGAAATTTTCAACAAAGCTACATACTCATATGAACCGCTCATTATGCGAGGTTGGCTAGATGCGAAAATTCCAATCATCTCTATTTTCGTAATTCCTTACTTAAGCTTTCATCTCTTAGCCGCAGTTGTAGTCCCACTCTTCTCATTAAAAATAGGTGGCTATAAGGCCTTTCTTACTAATGGAATCGCCATCATCGCCGGCCAATGCGCACTCGATGTCGCCTATGGTTTCTTCCAAACACAAGTTCCAAGAACGCCAGTAAGCGGTCATTCACCCTTCGATTGGATTCTGATCCATGTTGTGTACGGCAACGATCAGCCTCTCAATGGTTTTCCTTCTAACCATGTGACGTGGTCAGTGATTTCGATAATTGCATTATGGCGCCTTCGCCACATTGCTCCGCGGATCTCGTGGTCTTTGATGATCTGGTTCACCTTGATTTTGCCTGCAACTGTCTTTTTACATCAACATTTTCTTATAGATATTTATGGCGGAATTTTTGTAGCTTTTACCGCATATTGGGGCGCAATGTTTATAATTGAGAGACCAAAGTTAGGAGTCAATAATGCTTAATCAAGAAAAACTTCTTTTGCACATGGCCTGGGCTAATCAATTCGTTCTGGCCAAGTTAGAAGAGCTGAGCGAGGCCGACTGGCAACTCAAACTGACGCAGGATGATTGGTCGATTCAAGAGTTAACGAATCATATAGTTCTAGCCGCTGGGGGATACGCACAACGAATCTCTGGAGAGTGGGTTTATGAGAACTTAAATCAAGAGATGGTTATCCCGCTTGCCGATTTGCAAAAGTATTGCGGCAAAGCCGATGAAATTTTGCGGGTACAGTCGCATAAACCTGACTCCATTGATACATACATGCGGGCAGGGCTACCAATTGAACGTTCACGATCAACGATTATTTCGCAATCGATTCATCACGCCACTGAACATCGCGCTCAGATTTCAGATACTTTGAAAGTGCATGGAATCCGTATTCTCAATTTAGATGAGATTGACCTATGGACTTTTTCTGATATTGCCGGTGAGATTAACTCTCCTAAGGTCTAATCAGCCTTTCGGACCGGTTGGTCCCGTTTCCCCTGTTGCACCTGTTGCACCTGTTGCACCTGTTGCACCTGTTGCACCTGTTGCACCTGTTGCACCTGTTGCACCTGTTGCACCAGTATCGCCCTTGTCTCCCTTTGCGCCGACAGAGATCGTCGTTTGAATATTACTGGCGTGCGCATGGTCATTGAAGTAAAGGACGAGTGGGAAGGAAGCATCACCACCTTTTCGAAAGGCATATAACTTGAAAACTATGCGATCTGTGGAAGATAAGAGATAACCCGTTGTATCTGGATAATCCCAGCTGAGCAAAATAGTTTGAACTGAGCCAACGATTGGTGAATTGCCAGCACGAAGAAGTGTCTCGACACCGGTAATTGAGCGCCTATATAGCTCGACTCTGAGTTGGACTAAATTGTCAGCATCTCCAGTGCTGATCCAAAAATTTCTTCGGGCAACGCCTGGCGGTAATAGGCTGCCGATCTGATCATTTTTCGGTGTAATAAATCCGGCAACTAAACCATCTGTTGGGCCGGGCAATGGATAAGAAACGGAAAATTCAGGAGTATCCGCCGGAGCCGATGTCGCTACCCGATATCCCGGAATATCGGATGTCGTAGTTGGATCTAGATAGTAAATTCTGCCAGCATTGCTACCAGAAGCACCTGTCGCTCCTGTGGCTCCTTGAATCGCCCAGGAAATAATTTTCTCAGTGTTGGAATCACACTTTCCTTTTGAAAGTAGTCGAACTATTCCAGTCTTGTTATTTGCACAAGCAATCAGTGCACTTTGATCCAAAACTAAGGTGGGAGTCCCGGTTGCATCAGAGGTTATAAATTTGACACCGGGGACTATGACCGCATCATTAGTCGCATTGCCCGTATATAGGTTTATATAGATAACCATCAGTAAAGTTAGGAGGGCACTCACGGTTATCAAGATCTTCCTGACTCGAGAGTTCATTGTGCCTGCCTCCTAGGATTTTCCCATCTAATCCATGCTTTTATTGGAATTTTATCAGTGAGACAAACGTATAAAGGATTTGAGAGTTTCACGCATTTGTGAACTTCGCGAAAACTTACTCGCATTTTACGAGGTATTAGTTGAGCGAAACCCCGCCAAATGGGCTTACCCATCTATCAGCGCCGCAGGTAATATGCTTCGGCCGTGAGATTAGCTGTGAGCCTTGCGTTAGCGAAGTTAGTGGGTTATCTCTCCAGGAAATTGCTCCATAAATCGGGCGAGACAATTCCAGGCAAAGTTCTTTTAACAATCTACCCACGCGCACTTGCTGTCTTGGCTAAGGGTCGAAAGATAGTTTTAGTCTCTGGCACCAACGGAAAAACTTCGACGACTAAGGCGTTAGCACAAGTTGTTTCGCAGTTGGGCACGACCGTTTCGAACAAGACCGGATCTAATTTAGATCGTGCAAGCGCAACTACGTTAATGTCACCGTCGCAGTATGCAGTACTAGAAGTGGACGAGTTGTATCTGCCTAAATTGGTGGCCGAAACTCAACCACGGGTCGTTTTGCTTTTAAATCTCTCTAGAGACCAGCTCCATCGCATGCACGAAGTTAAGAAAGTTGCTGCCCGTTGGAAAGCGGCCGTTGACGCCGCGCCTGACACCACTTTTGTTGGCGATATAGATGATCCCTTCATCGGTTATGCCTTAACTAATGCAGTCAAGAGTGTCCGGGTTTCGTTTGGCGGCCGGCGCCATGGCGATGGGGCGGTCTGTCCGGCCTGCGGTAAGTATTTGAAATGGGTTGGATCAAACTACTCATGTTCATGTGGATTAACTAACAAGAACTTTGATCTAGAGCGCCGTACTGGTTCGGCAGCTTTTCGTAACGCCGAATTGGCAAATATCGCGGGCGCAGTTCTTGGCGCACCCCCGATTTCCTTTGCTCCTTCATTTTTAGAGCGAGTAATCGAGCGAAAGGTTTCCCAAATCGATTGTTCGATTCGATTAGTTAAGAATCCAGCTTCGTGGAGCGAGGCTCTTACTAGCGTTAAAGGCCAGAACGTTGTTCTTATCCTGAATGCTCGCCAAGTTGATGGTCTAGATACATCCTGGCTATGGGATATCTCCTTTGAATCTCTACGGGGTAAGAATGTTGCAGTGTGCGGAGAACGTGCAATAGATATGGCATATCGTTTACATGTAGCGGGAATAGAGAGTCGACTTGAGAGCGATCTGCCCGGTGCGCTCACACATTTCAACGGTGCCGATTCAGTCGAAGTCCTCGCTGCATACACCGCCTTCTTTAAGTTGGTTTCATCATGAGCACAATACGTATCGTTCGAATTCATAATGAATTGCTCGGCACCTATGGCGATCAAGGCAATGCCGAAGTTTTAGCGTTTAGAGGCAAGTTCCACGGAATTTCTACAACGATTATCGATGTCTCATTTGAAGATCAACTGCCACGAAATGGAAATATATTTCTACTGGGCGGGGCAGAGGATGCAGCCCAACTGCTTTCTCTAGAGGCTCTCAAACGTGAGAAGACTCTCGAGGGTGCGATTGCAGATGGCGCAGTCCTTTTAGCAGTATGCGCCGGTTTTCAGATAATTGGTAATAGTTTTTGGGCAGATGGCCAACAAGTTGGCGGCCTATCTCTCCTTGATGTCGAAAGCTCTCCTGGCAAAAAACGCTGCGTTGGAGAAGTGAAAGCGAAGTCGCTCATTTTGAATCTCGAGTTAAGTGGTTTTGAAAATCACTCTGGCATCACAACGCTAAATTCAGGCGCTAAAGCATTTGCAAAGGTGAGCTCTGGAAACGGAAATGGCGACGGTCATTTCGATGGGGCAGTAGCGGGAAATGTTTTCGGTACCTATATGCATGGCCCTATCCTGGCTAGAAACCCACAGTTGGCAGATTTATTACTCACGCGTGCAACTGGCCGGGCTTTTAGCCAGATAAGTGATCCGCTAGCTACCAAATATGCTGGGATTGCTCGAAAATACTAAGAACGCCTATTTGTTTTAAGGGTGAATTGTGAACCACAGCAGTGCCAGTACGCAGATGGACACAAGCGAAATGATGAAGCCATAAACAAAGCGCATACGCGTCGTTGAAGTGAACTCACCCATCAAGCGCTTATCTCTAGATATTCCGTACATGAAAAATAGGAGGGGGAGAAGCAAGACGGCGTTGAGAATCTGAGTCAGAACTAAAACGCGAATGAGTGGAATGCCAGGCAAGAGAATTAATCCGGCGGCCAAGAAAGTCATAACTCCAAAAGTCGAATAAAAAAGCGGCGCTTCTCGTGGACCGTCATCTAAGGCGGCAGGTTGTCCAGTTAAATCTCCCACCGAATATGCAGTCGAGAGCGGCAAAATCGATGCGGCAAGGAGTGCTGCGCCAACTAAACCAACGGCAAAGAGGGCTTTAGCCATCGTTCCGGCAAGTGGCTCAAGGGCCCTGGCGGCTTGGGCGGCCTCGGTGATATTTGTTGCGCCCTCTTTATTTAACGTTGCAGCGCACGTGATAATAACAAAGAAACCGATAATGCCTGTAAGAAGAGATCCAGTCCAAACATCGACGCGCAAAAGTTTTAGATCATCGCGCGTTAAACGCTTATCTACAGCGTACGACTGAATAAACGCCAAACCCCAAGGAGCAAGCGTTGTACCGAGTGTTGCCGTTGCAATGTAAATCGCATCATGGGTAAATGGCATTGAAGGAACAACAACACCGTGTAAGGCTTTGCCCCAATCAGGGTGAGCGACAAAACCTGCGACAACATAGGAGATAAACACTGCCGATAAAACAAAAAATACTTTCTCAACGTTAGCAAATGAGCCACGTAGAACTAGGAATGAAACAATGAGTGCCGCAGCAGGTACGGTTATAAAGCGCGAATAACCAAAGAGTTGTCCGGCAGCTGCAATTCCAGCAAACTCAGCCGCGAGCGTTCCAAAATTAGCGATGATCAGGGCCGAGGCACTCAAAGTGCCAGAGCGGGCGCCGTATTTTTGACGCACCAAACCGATTAATCCTTGACGCGTTACTACACCGATGCGCGCACCAAGATCTTGAAAGATGATCAGCGCGATAGTTGAGATGACGAGCACCCACAACATTTGGTAACCGAACTTGGCTCCCAGTTGTGAGTAAGTGGTGATGCCGGCTGGATCATCATCGGATAAACCTGCAATTACTCCAGGGCCCATAACCGATAGAAGTGCGGCGATGCGTATTTTGCGCGTCGTCGTCACGAAAGTGCACCAGTGCCTTTGGACAATCTATGTGTTTCTTCAGGTTTAAGTGCATCGACTAAGTCATCGGCCAAAATACGACCAACTGGCTTTCCCTTGTCATCGATGACAACGATTGAGGCTCCGCGGTTATTTGAAAACTCTTCGATGACCTCATCTAAATGCGAATCGATCTGAACCGAAGTTGGATAAGGGGGCCCAACTAAATCCGAAAGGGGAATACTGGGTTTAGCTGCAACGAGTTCGATAATCTGAATGTGATCGATCAACTTTCCTTTGCTATCTACGATTAAAACGCCATCTGAAATATCGCGGTAACGGCTCTCCACTAATGACTTGAGCGCTTGGCCAACCGTGTCATTCTCGCGTGCAATCACCATGTGTGTTGTCATGATTCCACCGGCGATAGTTTCATCGAAGGCGATTAATTGGCGAAGTTGATTAGCAACTTTAATATCCATCGCCTTTAAAATATCTTCGCGGTGTTCATCATCTAAATCACGCAAAACTTCGGCCGACTCGTCGGGCTCCATGCGAGATAAAAGCTCGGCCGCGCGGGCCTCAGGCAGACCGCGCAAAAGTCCTTGCAACTCTTCATCTTCCATTTCTTCAAGGGCGTCGGCTGCAAGCTCTGGATCTAACATTTCAATAAGTGCGCTCTGTTCACGGCCCGCTAAATCTTCGATTAAGTCGGCTAAGTCGGCGGGGCGCAGTTGTGAGAGCGCAGTCTTAGAACCAGATGTCTTAACTACGCCAGAAGTATCGGCTAGGGAAGCGAAAGTCGACCAGTCGAGAACGTGTTGAGGAGTAGCTCGCCTTCCAATTGCACCTGGGAAAATTCGGCGCAGGAAAGTCACAAATGACGTATCCACACCAACAACGCGAATCTCTTTATCAAGTGGAGCTAAATAGAGGTCAGAACAACGCACTACGCGAAGACCGTTAACGTCAACGATTTGATGGTCGAGAACATCCCCATCTAGAAGTGAGGCCCCTTCGACGCGTTTGTAATCCGTCAAACTAATTGTGGTCGAAGAAAGTTGAATTTCATGGTGACTGAGTTTGGCAATGCGTGCGCCGTCGATGAAAGATTTACGCAAACCAACTTTGACGATTAAGCCTGATACTGGGGGATAGGCATCGTGCCCATGTTGGATAACAACATCGACCAAGCGGCCGATTTCACGTCCCTCTTCATTTCGTACTGGACAACCAATAAGGCCAGCTAAAGAAACTAATGAATCACGAATACTTTTACGGGCCAACACCAAATCGCGCCTACCGACCGCGCGTTCAACCGTATTAACCACACGGGCAATAGGTTTTTTAGTTGGCTTTTCCATGGGGCAATCTTACGTGCAAGCCCATGACCGAGGTGGGAGGATGAATTTCGAGCTTTTAAGGAAGCTGCGCGTGCCGCTCTTCTGAGGTAGGCCGTTTGAAGTAATCGGCCCCTTGCCACCAGTAGATCGACATCGGAATGACGCCGATGGCGACAGTTCCGACTCCTACCCACAATGCAAGATGGCTCAAAGTTGGAATAACTTTGATGAGAACAGCAATGAGAAATAGTCCGGATAGTGCTGGCCATACGCCGACCATGAAAAAGGTTTGGATATTTCGCGTTAAGTGCCGGCAATAAAGCACAATCACTGAAATTGATGCCAAGGCGTAATAGAAACAAATCTGGATTCCAATTGCGGCCACACCTGCTTGCGCAATGTCATTTACCGATTTAATGAACTGTGATCCAATGAAGAAGAGAAGTACGAAAACCGTAGTGAATATCGTTGCATTCCAGGGAGTTTGGAACTTCTTGTGGACATTTCCGAAGGATGAAGGCATCGAATAATCGCGTCCCATTGAAAAGAGCGTGCGCGTTACTTGAATCATCTGAGTTTCAATCGTTGCAACAGTTGATAGTAAGACTGAAACGACAATGAATTTACCGAACCAACCGGGCACAATAACAGCCGCGAAATCACTCAAGATGCTGCCACTGGATGAGAGCGTTGCATCGCTAAGGACCATGTTGATGGCAATGAGGGTAAAGAGAAAGGTGAAGAAGACGAAGAAAATTCCAAATATTCCGCCTTTGCCTGCGTTTGTATCGCCCTCTTTAGTCTCCTCATTCAGATTTGCCGTTACGTCCCAACCCCAATAGAAGAAGGCGCCAGAGACCGCGCCGATTAGGATTGCGCTAAGGCCAGTTGCTACAACATACTTTGGGTCAAAACTGCTGGCAGTACCAACGACATTATCTGGAATTGAGTACGACTTTATTTGGCTAAACGAAAACCAGTTCCAACTAAATTTGTGTGCATGTGGATGATGGAGAAGTGCAAGAACATCGAAGATCCATAAAAGACCCAGCTCTGCAACGGTCATGATGACTTGAGCTTTAGCTGTGAATTTAATTCCATAAGCGATGATGGCGACCATGAAAATGAAGATCGCTGCGCCAATCAGAGTTGTCCAGTGGACGTTGCTGATGATCTTGTCATTATTTGTAAAGAGGGAGAGCAAACTCGTAGATGCAGGAACTGTCGAGACAAGACCGAAAATAATCGATGCCGTTACGAGCGACCAGCCCGCCAGATATCCCAATATGGGGTGAAGCGCGTTTCTCACCCAGATGTATGTTGCACCGGCATTCTGTCGAACTTTGCCCATGTAGTGAAAGGCAACGACGACACCAAACATTGCAATTCCAGAGTAAAAGAGTTCACCGGGACCAAAGAGTCCGACAGTCACAGCAAGGGTTACGGTTGTGGCAGCAATGGAATATGCCGGGGCAGATCCAGCGATTCCCATGATTGTGGATTCAAATAGGCCCAAAACATTCGAGGCCAATTTTTGCTCCGTATTGCTTTGCTTCCCCTGATTACCTTGCCTGCTTGCCATTACTAACCTCCGAGTTGGAGAGGGCATCTATAGATGCGTGGACTTTTAATGGAGATAAGGTAGCAGTGAGCGCGCTACTTATACAGAATTGCAGCAAGTAATTTCAATCTAAGTGGACCGTACTGGGATCGAACCAGTGACCCCCACAATGTCAATGTGGTGCTCTACCGCTGAGCCAACGATCCTTGCTGGGAAATCATACCCCACGAACTTTATTTAAATTAGCGTCCGAAATCATCCTCAATACGCTCGATATCATCTTCTCCGAAGTAGCTGCCACTCTGAATCTCAATAAAAACCACATCATCGATTCCAATATTTTCAATTCGATGTAAATCTCCGATTGCAATATCAACGGTGTCGCCAGACTGCATCTTTATTTCATTTCCGTTATGAGTAACCAGGGCAGTACCCGAGACGATAAACCAGTGTTCTGCGCGTTTTTCGTGGCGCTGATATGAGAGTCGCTTTCCGGGAAGGACCCAGATGCATTTAACTTTATGC
>QYQH01000011.1 GCA_007280395.1 Actinomycetales bacterium
ACAATTACGCCCGCAGGATTCAATACCTCAACCATTGCATCAGCAATCTGTGACGTTAAACGCTCTTGTACTTGTGGCCTTTTTGCATACATATCGACAAGTCTTGCCAACTTTGATAGTCCGGTAATTTTTCCATTTTCTCCTGGGATATACCCGATATGTGCAACACCATGAAATGGTGTTAGGTGATGTTCGCAATGAGAAAATACTTCGATATCTCGGACTATGACTAATTCGCGATGCCCAATATCAAATGTTGTTGATAGAACTTCTTCTGGTGACTGCCATAACCCCGCGAAGTTCTCCTTAAGTGCTCTAGCAACTCTTGCAGGTGTCTCTCTTAAACCATCACGAGTTGGATCTTCACCAATTGCAAGAAGTAATTCAGTTACTGCTTTTTCTGCACGCTCCTGATCAAACTCACCTTTGGCACCACCGTCATGTGGCCCCATTGAAATTGGAGTTATCTCATTCACTTGGTGGTGTTACTCTCTTTCTTGGCTTGCGAATAACTTTTTTCTCTTCTTCAACTACAGGTGCTTGAGGTTTTGCAGGTGAAAGCGCAACTGGTGGCAGCGCGCTTGGCTTACGAGCATCAGAACCTGTCCATGCCGGTCGCCTTGAAACTAATCTAACTTTCTTAAATATCTTCTCAATTTCATCTTTCAAAATCGTCTCTTTTTCGAGTAAAACTTCTACTAAATCGTCGAGAATATCCCGGTTAGCAACGAGAATTTCATATGCCTCTTGGTGTGCATTCTCTATAAGCGTTCGGATTTCGCTATCAATGATTCCTGCAACCTCTTCAGAATAATCTCTCTGGTGTCCATAATTGCGACCAAGGAATGGATCGCCCTCACTCATACCAAGTTTGATGGCACCGATACGTTCAGTCATTCCATATTGCGTAACCATTGCTCGAGCCAGGTTTGTGGCCTTCTCAATATCATTTGATGCACCTGTAGTTGGATCGTGAAAAATTAACTCTTCAGCTGCGCGGCCACCTAGTGAGTATGCAAGTTGATCAAGCATCTGATTTCGAGTTGTGGCATATCGATCTTCATCCGGCAAAATCATCGTGTAGCCAAGTGCGCGACCACGAGGCATGATTGTAATTTTATGGACAGGGTCTGTATGTGGAAGTGCGTGAGCGACAAGTGCGTGACCGCCTTCGTGATACGCGGTGATACGACGTTCCTCTTCAGTCATTAATCTTGTCTTGCGTTGCGGGCCGGCCATAACGCGATCAATCGCTTCGTCTAGCGCAGCGCTTGTAATCACCTTTGCATTTTCACGAGCAGTTAGTATCGCTGCTTCGTTTAATACATTTGCTAAATCGGCTCCGGTAAATCCCGGCGTACGTTTTGCAAAATCCACTAATTTAACGGACTTTGCAACTGGCTTATTCTTTGCATGAACTTCA
This sequence comes from Actinomycetales bacterium, assembly GCA_007280395.1. GTDB lineage: Bacteria > Actinomycetota > Actinomycetes > Nanopelagicales > Nanopelagicaceae > AAA044-D11. Next base: position 1,424 of record QYQH01000011.1, read on the forward strand.
AGAATTGCAGTACGACCTTTTAAATCAGGACGATCTACTGGAATCTGACGATCAAATCTTCCTGGGCGTAATAACGCGGGGTCTAAAACATCAGGGCGGTTTGTAGCAGCAATTAAAATTACCTGACCATTTGCTTCAAAACCATCCATCTCAACGAGTAATTGGTTAAGTGTTTGCTCACGTTCATCATGTCCGCCACCAAGTCCCGCACCACGTTGGCGACCGACAGCATCTATTTCATCAACAAAGATAATTGCAGGTGCATTTGCTTTGGCTTTAGCAAATAGATCACGCACTCTGGATGCACCGACTCCAACAAACATTTCTACAAATTCAGAGCCAGAGATGGAATAGAAAGGAACGTTTGCCTCACCAGCAACGGCGCGAGCCAAGAGCGTTTTACCTGTTCCTGGTGGACCATAAAGAAGCACACCCTTTGGAATCTTCGCACCGATATCTTGATATTTCTGGGGCGAGGCTAGAAAATCTTTTATTTCGGTAAGTTCCGCAACTGCTTCATCTGCACCTGCGACATCCTCAAAGGTGTTCTTCGGCATCTCTTTTGTCTGCAACTTTGCTTTGGATTTTCCAAAGGAGAAGACTTTATTTCCACCTTGAGCATTTCCCATAAAGAGAAGTAATAAGAACCCAATAAGTAAAAGCGGAAGAATACTTAAAAGTATTGACACCAAAAGAGATTGTGTTGGAACCTTTACATCCCACTTTTTGGGAGGTGGATTGCTGGTTAAAAGTTCAGTTATTTGTGGCTCTTCCCCGGTAACGAATGAGGCATAAATCTTCTTTGAACCTTTTACATAATTTCCGGCTTTTAAAACTACTTCTATTTTCTGATCTCGATCTATAACAAGTGCGGAATCAACCTTGTTCGCAGAAATTGCGGCGAGAATCGTTGAGGTTTCAACTTTAGTGAATTTATCACCACTTGAGGAGAGCTTCCCGAAGAAGCTAACAAGAACGAGAGATAGAACAATCCAGAAGAGTGGACCACGTAAGATTTTGCGGACACGTGCCTTCGAAAATGAAATTTTCTTTTTAGGAGTAGTTAGCGGCTTTTTCTTTGAATTTTTCTCAGTCATAAATACATATGTTTCGCTAGTACACCAATGAAATCAAGATTGCGATATTTTTCATTGAAATCAAGTCCATAGCCCACGACGAATTCTGTTGGAATATCAAAGCCCACATACTTAACGTCAACTTCGACCTTTGCAGCTTCTGGTTTACGCAACATTGTTAAAATCTCGACGCTCTTAGCGCCACGTGATTCTAGATTTGCCTTTAACCAACCAAGTGTTAAACCGGTATCAACAATATCTTCAACGATTACAACTTCGCGGCCAGTGATGTCGCGATCTAAATCTTTTAAAATACGGACAACACCACTTGATTTGGTTCCGGAGCCATATGAAGAAACTGCCATCCAATCCATTTCAATATGTCGCTGTAGCGCACGTGCAAAATCTGCCATCGTCATCACGGCACCTTTAAGAACTCCGATTAAAAGTAAATCTCGCCCTTCATAATCTTTCTCAACTTGTATCGCCAATTCCTTAAGGCGCGCACGAATTTGTTCTTCAGTAACTATTACGCGATCAATATCGGTTCTGGTAGTTGCTAGATCCACGAGGCGATTCTCTTTCTACTTTTAAGGCTGCGTTGGTTGCGAGTTCGAGAGCGAAAGTCTGCCCGAAATTCGGCCAACCTTCACACCGCCGGGGAGAGATGTGTGGCCCTGACCACGCCAATCACTCACAAAAGCCTCAATTGGTTCCAAATGTGAGGCTGAGATGCTTCCAACCGGTGCACCTGCAGCATAAATCGCCCGTCGCAACACCCTGCTCCTAACTGCGATTGGCAGATCGGCAATGGCTGCAATCTCAATATCTGCTGGGTTTAATTGAGCAAAAACTGCTTCTGCCCATTCATCTAACGCAGTTGCATCTTCACGTAAAATTTTTGCAGATCTTGAAAGGGCATCGATAATTCCTGGACCAATCTCCTTCTCAATTAACGGCAGAATATTTTCACGAACGCGCACTCTAGAGAATTCACTTTTAATATTATGTGGATCGCTCCAGAATTCAATTCCGGCTTCACTGCAAGCTTCTTCGGTTGTGCTTCTATCAATAGTTAGAAATGGCCTGATGTATGGACCATTGACATCTTGCATTCCAGAAAGTGATTTCGTTCCAGAGCCTCGAGCGAGGCCAAGAAGCACTCCCTCAGCTTGATCATTCTTGGTATGGCCTAGTAAGAATGTTTTCGCGCCATAAGTTTCCATAGATTGCTGAAAAACTTTATATCGTGCCCGTCTAGCAGATGCTTCAAGTCCATCAACTAATTGCACATTAGCTTTGCCAATAAAAATATTGTCATAGCCAATTGTCTTTAATTTTTTCTCGGTAAGTAAAGCTACTTCCGCTGACTTTTCTTGTAATCCATGATCGACAATTACTGCAATTAAATTAATATTATAATTATCACTCTCAAGATTTGCAGCAATTGCTAGCGCTAAAGAATCAGCACCGCCTGAGACACCTACACAAACCCTTGAATTTGGCTCTAATTTTTCAAAGCGAATACGAATCGCCTGTCGCAGCTCAAGTAGTGCTGGGTTCTTAATGCTCACGTGGAGCACTCTATAAAACTATTAGACCCGGCCGCCAGATGGCATTAAACCCTTAATGCTGTACATATTTGAGTAGATCAAGCCTACTTTTCTAGAATTAGCTTCCCACATCATGCCATTGCCAGCATAGATAGACATGTGGTGGATATTCTGAACTGATCCGTCAAATGAATAGAAAAGGAAATCTCCGGGCACAAGTTCGCTAAAGGAAACGCGCTTTGTTGCAACGAAATAAAGTGCCGCATTTAACCGCCCCCATTGTGGGTAACCTAAACCTGCATCTTTATATGCGGCATAAACTAAGCCAGAACAATCAAAAGCGTTTGGCCCTTGAGCGCCCCAGATATATGGCTTGCGCGCTAAAACTTGCATCTTCGCGAATGCAACCGCTTTAGTTCTAATCGCCTCATCTGAGCGAATTGTTAACCTACCGGTAAAACCTTTATCTGGCCAAACTTTGAATTGATTTGGCGTCCTGGATGCGATTTTAGCATTTGCCTCTTCAAGTAATGCAAGTTGACGTTGCTGTTCGAGAGTGACTCGAAAGTTTTTAGCGTTCGAAAGTTCAGTAGCGAGTTTGTTTTGGACTGCACGTAATTTACTTACCTCTTCTGCCTGTGCAGCCTTAGCGCTATCGGCAACTTTCTTAGCATCCGCAACCTTTGCTGTTGCAACTTCTTGGGCAGCCTTGGTTCGATCCGCTTCCGCTTTTGCAATTTTCGCCACAGCTTCGGCAGCTTTAAAGCGTGTCAGCGCGACTGTATTTGTATTTCCAATTTTGTCCAACGTTGTTAGCTGATCAATCAAGTCTTGTGGACCATTTGCACTTAGTAGCGCATTTATATTTGTAAAATCTCCACCAAGCTTGTAAGCATTAGAGGCCATCTTCCCTATCACTCTTGTTGCTTTACTAACTTCGGCTTGAGTCTTAGCGGCATGTTCAGCGGCTACCTTCGCATCAGCCTTTGCCACAGCTAACTCTTTTAGCGCCTTGTTGTAAGCAAATTGCGCAGAGTCTGCAATTGCAGTCAGTTGATTGAGAGTTTTAGTTGCCGAATTTAAAACAGCTGCTGCTTTTTTTGCCGCTTCTGCCTTTGCCGCTTCTTCCTTCTTCGCAGCTTCAATTTGGGCCAACGTTGGTTTTGGAGTTTTTGCTTGCGAGATTTCAGCGCTTAAAGTTGTTAGAGAGATGCCTAACGCAACAAGTGCAACGAAGGCGGCTACAGCTCTCTTGGACATTATCCAAGGATAAAGGTTGACGCTGAGAATTATTGGAGATTAGCGCTCTGTGTCGCTAATTTGCAACATCTCGCTTCTTAAATAAAACTGCGGCAAGGGCGCCGCTAATAATTAGATAGCCGAGAGACACTGTTATCGAATGTTTGTACGTTAATTTAGGATTTCCACCTTCACCAAGATTGGCAAAGTTAATTCCTGGAAGCCACTTTGCAGTGCTATTTATTAGAGCGGCCAAAATGTTTTCTAAAATTAGATTCCATAGGACTCCAACGGCGATTGCACTTATAGGTGAGCGGAGCAAAAGGCCAAGAATCGCGCCAAAAGTGCCGAAACAGAGTGTGGCAATGAAGATATTTAAGGCGCTCTCGAAGAGCAGGTGCATTGCAGCAGAAGTTCCCCAAGCAGTTGTATCTACTTTTGCTCGTCCCGCTAAGGCAAATGAAATAGCAATGCTTAGAGCACCCGCGAAGAGGACCATGACTAGTGCAAATAATTTCATAGCTATAAATTTTCCAGCAAGAATTTTCATTCGTGATGGTTGGCGAACCAGAAGATTGCGAAGTGTTCCCAGCGAATATTCTTGTGCTGTCTGAGAGGCGAAGATACAAAGTGCTACAACTCCAAGAAATACTCCTACTAACTTAAATCCGTAGACAAGACCAAGTGCCTCACTTAACTCTTTAGGTCCGATACTCTCACCGCGTTTGGTATTACCATCTTTAGAATTGATCATCAAGAAAACAATTGAGGTGAAAAGTGCACTCAACCCACCTACAGTTGCAATAGTTCCTAACAAAAGAGATGGCCGCCGAAGTTTACGAAGTTCAGCAATTACTACGCGGATCATCTGTCATCCCCTGTCATTTCAAAGAAAGTTTCTTCTAGTGTCGGTAGCACAATCGAAATGGAAGAAAGAGTTATTCCGGAATCGAAGGCCAAACGATTAATTTCAGCACTTGCCTCTTTCGCGGCAATAACATGCAAATTTCCATCAACAATTGTTATTTGATAGCCAGCTTCGCTTAAGGTGTTCGTAAGCTTTGTTAAATCAACTTCATATTCCGGTCTTGCAATGATCATCGGTTTTTGTGACGAAAGTAGCTCTTGAGTTCGACCTGAAAAAATAACTTTGCCTTCGCGCAGCATAACCAAATACTCACAAATCATTTCTAATTCACTCAGTATGTGAGAGGAAACAAAGACGGTTGTTCCGCCATTTGCTAAATCCTTGATGATGCCGCGAACTTCCTGAATCCCAGATGGATCTAAACCATTTGTCGGTTCATCTAATATAAGTAGTTCTGGATTTGGAAGGAGAGCCGCGGCAATTCCAAGGCGTTGTTTCATTCCCAGGGAATAAGTCTTAAATTTTGAACTGCCACGATCTGCAAGACCAACTTTTGCGAGCAATTCATCTACGCGAGAGAGTGGAAATCCACCAAGTTCGGCTAGAACTTTTAAGTTTTCGCAACCAGATAGCGCAGGATAAAAGGCTGGTCCCTCAATCATTGCGCCGACTCGTGGCAAATACTTTTCTGGATGTTTAATACTCTCGCCTAAGACTGTTGCGCTTCCGCCGCTTGGTGTAATTAACCCAAGCAGCATCCGAATTGTTGTTGTCTTTCCAGAACCATTAGGGCCTACAAAGCCACAAATCGAACCTGCCGGAACGATAAAACTTCCATGCGATAAAGCTGCTCGTTCGCCATAATTCTTGGATAAATCTGAAGCAGATATGGCCGGGATACCTGTCTTGTTCATGTAGACACCCTACCTAGTAAACTTTATGCATGACTCATCAGCATCGACCTTGGGGATATTCCAACTCCTCCGATGGAGATACACCTGACTGGCAGTTACATGAAGAAACACTTGCAGTAAGAGCGGGATTAGCAAGATCAGGTTTTGGCGAAACTGGCGAGGCTATGTATCTCACAAGTGGATACACATATGACAGCGCCGAACAAGCAGTGCATTCCTTTACTGATGAAGTTGATCACTTTGTTTACAGTCGATTTGCGAACCCAACTGTTTCAATGTTTGAGCAACGCCTTGCGGCAATTGAAGGCGCCGAATTCTGTGTTGCAACTGGTTCTGGAATGTCTGCGATGTTTGCATCAATTGCCTGCATGGTTGAGGCCGGAGATCGTATTGTTGCAGCGGCTTCAATGTTTAGCTCTTGCTATGTTGTTCTTGCAGAAATATTGCCAAAATGGGGAATTAAAGTTGAGTTCGTCAAGGGTAATGATAAAGAAGTTTGGGAGAAGGCTTTAAGCCAAAAGACGAAAGTTGTATTTATAGAAACGCCAAGCAACCCAATGTTGGAAATCGTTGACATTAAAATGGTTAGCGATCTCGCACATGCTGTGGGTGCAACAGTAATCGTTGACAATGTAATGGCTTCACCTATTTTGCAGAAGCCCTTACTTCATGGCGCAGATGTTGTTATGTATTCGGCAACAAAGCATATTGATGGCCAAGGTCGCGTGCTTGGTGGTGCGATTCTTGGAAGCTTTGATTACATTCAAAGCTATTTAAATCCATTCATTAGACATACTGGTCCAACGCTAAGCGCTTTCAATGCTTGGGTACTGGTTAAATCTCTTGAAACGCTATCAATGCGCGTGAATAGAATGAATGAGAGCGCTCAAGTTGTAGCTGAATTTCTGGCAGAACAATCTAAAGTTAAAGCTGTTAACTATCCCGGGTTGAAAACGCATTCTGGCTATGACATTGCTCAGGCACAAATGTCTGGCGCTGGAACAACTTTGAGTTTTGAAATATCAGGTGGAACCTCAAAATTATTTGAGTTCATGGATGCGCTAAAAGTAATTGATATTTCTAATAATCTTGGGGATAGCAAGTCATTGATAACTCATCCAGCATCAACAACTCACCGCCGATTAGATGCAGCCACTAGAGAATCAATGGGAATCACAGATTCACTTGCCCGGTTATCTATTGGCCTTGAGCACTCTTCAGATTTAATTAAGGATTTACAACAAGCGCTGCGATGACAAGCAGTAGCGAATAAACACTTAAGTAAGTGATTGACCACTGAAATAACTTTGCGGCCGCTTTATTAGAATCTGGTCCATCAATCTTTAGTAATTCAAGAGCAAAGCCAAGTGCAATTGCAATAGTTATTACCCAACACCACCACGGTAGATCTGCGCTCCAGTTCACACCAAGTGATGAGATAACCATTCCGATTGTATGAAACCACATCTGCTTTTCAACAGATTTAATTGATGCGACGACAGGTAACATTGGAATTCCAGCAGCTGCGTAATCATCGCGGTATTTAATTGCAAGCGCCCAAAAATGTGGTGGGGTCCAGAAAAATATAACTAGAAAGAAGAGCCAAGCGGTAAGTGAGAGTGAATTAGTTACAGCGGCCCAACCGATTAGGACTGGCATACATCCCGCAATTCCGCCCCAGACAATATTTTGCGAGGTTCGGCGCTTTAATCCAATTGTGTATCCGAATACATAGAAAACAATTGCTGCTGCAGTAAGGACTGTTGCCCAAAGTGTTGTAAAAATCGAGAAGATAGTTAGTGAAATTATTGTCAGCGCTGAGGCAAAGATAAATGCCTGAGTTTCAGATATCGCACCACTAACTATTGGGCGATTAGCGGTTCTTACCATCAAGCGATCTGAATCAACTTCGATAATCATGTTGAATGCATTTGATGCACCAGCGGCAAGCGTTCCACCGATTAAGGTCGCAATTGTTAGCCCAAGCGGTGGAACTCCTTTTGCGGCGAGAAAAAGCGCGGGCAGTGTTGTAACTAGTAAGAGCTCAACAACTCGTAATTTCATGAGCGCGATGTATGGCGAGATCTTAAAATTACTCACCTTGCTAGCTTACTCATGCTTCTCCCGCAGGTTTCGCGACCGTCGCCAGCGCTTTGTCTATGGTTTTTCGGGCTAGATCTCGTGAGGTTTTAGTTGGTTTCACATGGTCAGCTATTACGGCAAATATATATTCATTATTACCAACTTCAACATATCCAGCCAAAGTCACAGATGTATTAATCCAACCCGTCTTGGCTTTTATCAATCCTTTTGCCGCTTTTCCATATTGCTTAAATCTTTTCTTTAGCGTTCCAGTTTTTCCAGCGACTGGTAGACCATCATAAATCGACTGAAATTCTGGTTCGACTCTTATCTTCCACAGCAGTTCTGCCATTGTGCGAGCCGACACACGATTATCGTGCGAGAGACCACTTCCATCTTCTACATTTAATCCCGCGTAATTAACGCTAAGGCTTTTCAGGGTTTCCTTAAAGGCTTGGTTAACGCCATCACCGTCTCGGGTGAAACCCATCTCATCAGCAGCATTTCGAGCCAGACGATCTGCCAAAGTATTATCACTCCAGAGCAATGTGAAACCAATGATTTCACTTAGGGGTGGTGAAGAAATTTCAGCAAGCGGTGTTAATTCAGAAAGTGTTTTAACCTCTGCTTGTGTAATTCTCTTAAATTTAATTCTCTTTCCATAAAACGTACGAAGGCTTTCGATATCTTTGGTGAATAGCCCGCTGTACTCAATCGTTACGGTTTCAGAATTAACACCACTTTGATTAATTGCACTGATTAATCTCGTAGATAACGCACGGTGAAATTTGTTGGCGGAGCTAATGCTTGTAGTAAGCCATGGATCATATTCTCCAAGTAAAATAAATCGCTCTGGGTCTGCAGTGGAATTAATCGAGGTTTTGAAAACTTTATCAGCACCAAATACCCTGATTGCAGTGACCGATGAGATTAGTTTAAGAATTGATGCCGGAGCTCGCGGAACATCAGCCTGGTTTTCAAATATTTCGGTCTCGCTTATCGGATCAATAACTAAGATTCCAGGCCTTGCTAGCGCTGGAGAATTCGCTAGAGCTTGAAATGATTTAGGGACAGAAAGTGCGGTTGCTGGGGTTGCATTCAATAACAACAAACTCACTGAAGTTATAACAGCAATAATTTTACGCATCAGTCAATTATGCCGTTATTTTCCTATTAAATCTTCCCTGTGATGTAGCTGCGCCGAATAAGACAATCGCGCCACCAACTGGTTCATGCCAAGAGACTTGTTCGCCCAGGAATAGCCAGCCAACAAATACCGCGACGACTGGGGTTAAATAGGTAACCGAACTTGCAATCGAACTTCCAGCGCGTTCAACTATTTGAAAAGTCCAAATGTATGCAATCCCGCTTCCAAGAACTCCTAGTGCAATCATGGCAAGAATTGGCCCAGTTCGATACTCATCTTTTGCGATACCGTCAATTAAATAGAAAGGCAGAAGAGTCACGGCGGCGGCTGTTACTTGACTAGCAGCGAGTGCTTCCGCTTTTAAATTAAGTGGCGTCAAATATTTCTTAATAATTGGGAAGGAGAGTCCATAACAAGTAATCGCCACAAGTAACGCAAATGCTCCAACAGCAGAATTTGCGCCTATGCCCTTCCAAATTCCAAGAACAGTTAAAACACCAACTCCACCAATAATTAAGCCTAAGATTTGCTGCTTAGAAATCTTCTCAGATCTAAATACGAAGAGAATAAAGATAAGGGTTGATAGCGGAGTACAAGCATTAATGATTCCAGCGAGAACTGTGGTCACTCGTTCTTCCGCAAATGCAAATAAAATTCCTGGAAAGACATTAAGAAGTAGTGAAACAATCCAGAGAATAAACCAAGTTCTGCGTTCTGTCGGAAGTGAAATACCTCTTACCTTTGCAATTAAGAGCAGCGTCATTGCGCCAAGTGCACAGCGGCCGAATGCGACGCCTACTGGAGTTAAGAATTCAAGACCTAGCTTGATAAAAATGAATGAGCATCCCCAAACTAACCCGAGCGCCAAATAAATAGGTAGCCAGGATTTTTGCTTCATGCAATCTCCCTCTAATGTTTGGGTATGACTACTGCGGAAATTGGACCTGGTGAATTCTATCCAGTGGTTGGCGTAGGACCGCATCCAAAACCTTGGCCGACTGAGAAACATTTCGATTCAGAACTCTTAACAAACGGAGATCGCAGAAATGTTTTAGATCATTATCGTTATTGGAGCGTCGAAGCAATAGTCGCTGATTTAGATACCAAGCGGCACGACTTACAGATTGCAATTGAGAATTGGCAACATGATTTAAATATTGGGTCTGTAGTTAGAACTGCAAATGCTTTTAATGTTTCAAAGGTTCATATCGTTGGCAAACGTGATTGGAATAAGCGTGGTGCTATGGTTACAGATAAATATCTTCATGTTTTGCACCATCCAACTGTTGCCGATTTCAAAATCTGGTGTGACGAAAATAGCGTGCCAATAATCGGAATTGATAATTTGCCTATTTCTAAAGAGTTAGAAAGCACAAAACTCCCAAGTAAGTGTGTTCTATTCTTCGGCCAAGAGGGCGCCGGAATGTCCGATGAAGCGGTAGATATATGTGAAACCGTTTTAGCTATTAGACAATATGGTTCGACAAGATCTATGAACGCATCAGCCGCTGGTGCAATTGCAATGTATGCCTGGGCAATGCAGCACTTAAATAACCCTAAATAACTACTCTTCTTTTACTACTTCCTCTACAGCCTTAATCCGACGGCGAATCTCATCTGCTTCAACTAGCCGGCCTAGGGTTTGAAGAACGTCAGCCATTCTTCCCTCAATCTCCAATATAAATTCAAAATCTTTACTTTCGTTATCAGTGGCAATCTCTAATACCCGATCTAAAGTATTTAAACCCTCTTCACCCTGACCAGCAATAATTTGTGCCTTTCCTAATTCGAGCAGTGAATAAGTCTCGCGGTAGTGATCATGGGCTGTGACAAAAACATCTAAAGATTTCTGTGCTGCTATAAGCGCACCTTCACCATCACCAATTTCAACCAAGCAGTGTGCAATTTTCTGATCGCATCTTGCGACATTAATAACTTCTTTTATTTTCTTAAATAACACTCGAGCTTCTTGGAATGATTCCAAAGCTTCGCCATAATTCTTCAATTCACGTTGTGCGCATCCGATTAAATGTAAATCATTTGCTGCCCCGCTGTCATTGCTATCCACCAAATGTTCATGGACGCATTGCTTCATGCACTCGATAGTTTTCTCATACTCTTTTGATGAGAACCACCATTCTCCCAAGGTGCAAGCTAAATCAATTGCAAGTGGAGATTTTGATTCTCTTAGTATCGCTACCGCTTTACTCATGGCCGATGCCGCTTCACTCATTCGCTTCAATTGATTTAAGTTATAGCCGATTGCTGAATAAGCCTGTGCTAAACCATCGGGTGGAACTACTGAACCGAGTTCGGCATAAATATCACGAGCAGTTTCCGCAAGTGCGAGCGCCTCGTCATATTGCCCACGCGCATAAATGCGAGCGCTTAATTCGTAATAAGTGTTGGCTCGATCGAGCCCTTGAGTTTCTGGGATGCGCTCCCAGAGCATTTCCTCGGTGACAATATCTTCTGTTGAATCATCGTCCTCGCCCATGTCAAAAACTCTAGCAATACCCTCCGCCTTCTGCACGTACAGGGGTATAGTTCCGACACGTGCGTTTCTTAAATATTCCTAGCCACGACCTGACCTACGACGATGTCTTCATGGTCCCAAGCGCATCCAATATTGCTAGCCGAATGGATGTAGACCTTTCGAATCATGATGGCACCGGCACAACTATCCCGATAATCGTGGCAAATATGACTGCAATATCTGGTCGCCGAATGGCTGAAACGATTGCTCGACGGGGTGGAATGGCTGTAATCCCACAAGATATTCCAATCCAAATAGTTAGTGATGTCATCAAGTGGGTTAAGTCAAGACATGTATTCTTCGATACCCCTGTAACTCTTTCACCAACCGAGACTGTTGCCGATGCAGTAGACCTTATTAATAAGCGCGCACATGGGGCGCTGATTGTTGTTGAAGATGGCAAGCCAGTAGGAATAGTTACTGAGGCTGATTGCGAACGCGTTGATCGCTTTACTCAATTACAACTCATTATGAGCAAAGATTTAGTAACCGTTCCAGATTCCATCGAACCACGCGCGGCATTTGATTTTCTAAATTCAGAGCGCCGCCGGTTAGCGCCAGTTGTAGATAAAAGCGGCAAACTTGTCGGAATTCTGACTCGTACGGCTGCGCTTCGTGCAACGCTTTATCAACCAGCACTTGATGCAAAAAATCAGTTACGAATTGCTTGTGCCGTTGGAATCAACGGTGATGTTGCGGCAAAAGCGAAATCACTAATTGCTGCCGGTGCTGATGTTCTTGTAGTTGATACCGCGCATGGCCATCAAATTAAAATGGTTGAGGCGCTAAAATTGATTCGCGCCTTAAAACCAAACATTCCAATAGTTGCTGGCAATGTTGTAACCGCCGAAGGGACTAAGGCTCTAATTGAAGCTGGTGCTGACATCGTTAAAGTTGGCGTTGGACCGGGCGCAATGTGCACAACTCGAATGCAGACTGGCGTAGGGCGGCCACAATTTTCTGCAGTACTTGAATGCGCAGCTGAAGCAAGGAAGCGCGGTAAACATGTTTGGGCAGATGGTGGAGTCCGCCATCCTCGCGATGTTGCACTCGCACTTGCTGCTGGTGCTTCACAAGTAATGATTGGATCATGGTTTGCTGGGACTCTTGAATCACCAAGTGATTTAAATAAAGATGCGACTGGACGGCTTTATAAAGAATCATTTGGAATGGCATCTGCTCGTGCGGTGGCTGCAAGAACTTCAAATGACGGCGCCTTCGATAGGGCGAGAAAAGCGCTATTTGAAGAGGGTATTTCCTCTTCACGAATGTATATAGATCCTGCTCGTCCAGGGGTAGAAGATTTATTGGATGAAATTATTGCTGGCCTTCGCTCTTCATTTACCTATGCGGGTGCATCAAGTATCAGTGATTTCTTTGATCGCGCAGTTGTTGGAATTCAATCAGCATCTGGTTATGCCGAAGGTCGTCCATTACATACCAGTTGGTAATTAATTAGTACTTTATTCTATTTCTCGCTTGGGATCATTGCTGTCATCCCAATCTATCTGCGGTTGACCAAGTTTCCAATACATATAAAAGATAAATAAACCGAAGAATGGCCATTCAAATACATATAGCCAGCTTCGATTATTTCCATCAAAAGCTCTTACTAATTCAATCACGCCCATCGCTAGACAAATCGGAATAAAGGCTAGTAACCATTTTCGTTTTGGTTCAACTTCTCTAGTCATCTGCGTCCGCAACTCTCTTTTCATTCTCAATCCAGTCATATGCGGCCATTGAAATCCAGATTACATCAATCAACATTCCCATAGCCCACATAATTGAGCCGCCACGATGTTGATCTGCGATTCCATCAGTCTTAGCCATGCTCATGGGAACTTCATGTAATAACTTATTCCCGGAATAAAGAAAGAATCCAGTCATTGTTTCTGGCAGCATCATCGCAAATAACGAAAGTACTCGAGCGGCATATGGAACTTTAAAGGGCTGAGGATTTCCAGACATTACTGGGTAGTAGTAAATAAAGCCGCCCACCAAAAACATAATTAATTCGAATTCATGAATATTGGGATTAACCATTCCGGCATCGGCGATTGGTGAAAAATGAGTCACAATTAGAATCGCAAGAAAAAGAATGAAACCAACTTCTGGGCGAAAAAGTTGGCGGATTAATAAATTACCGCCAATTCCAATAATTATCTTTCTGACCCTCGGATAACGTGAATTAACAGCAACTTTTATCGGTGAACCTAAAACTATTAACGGTGAAATCAGCATCATCAGACCAACATGTTGAACCATATGAATCCAGAAAATATTTATAGCGGCATGTGCGACTGGGCCAACGAGCAGAATGATAGCTAAAAATATTCCGAGGTAAAACGAGGTCTGCCTAATCTTAGAAATCCCGTGGCTCGATGGGTGCTCGCGAAAATACCAAGTTGATTTTGCGGTCAGGGCGAGCGCGAAAAAGAGGTCCCAGAGCGGGCTTAGAACCATTTATCTCCCCCCCCCCAATTCTCAAAGTTTTCCCGATAAATTCTCTGAATAGTGTTCCTAAAAACTTATTATGCCCGTAACCTGAGGTGATTGTTGCATCTTCAAAGTAGATGCACCTCGTAGTTCTAAGGGAAAGGCTAAGTAACTATGACAAATTCAAATATGACCGCAGGAAAGAGATTAACGAGCGCACTTGTCGCAACTGCTCTCTCTGTTTCTGTAGTTGCTGGAGTAGGAGTCGTACTCCACAAACTTAGCGCCGACCCGAATGGAACGATAGTCGCCACCAAAGAGGCTGACACGATCACAATCAATGGCAAAGTTTATCCAAAGGCATCGCTAACAATGGGTGTTTATGCTGACAAGGAACAAGCTAAAGCTGATGGTTTTACAGGTAATAAAAATGACTGGGTACAATTTGGACCTTCTAATCATTTAGTTCTTCCTGCTAATACATATGTAACTATGACAATTCATGCTTATGATGGTGGTGAGAAATTAAATAATCCATTCTTTGGGAAAGTTGTTGGAACTGTTGGTGGAACGATGAGCGTTGATGGCATAGATGTTTCTTCAATCCCGGCAGACCAAGTTCAACATACATTTACTATCCATGGCCTTCCATCCACATCCCAAGATCCGCTATTCGTAAACATTCCTTTGCAACATGTTAATGCGGATGAGAATGACGAATTTCTTCCTACCAAAGATCCAAATACTAATTTCAAAGGCCACACAATGGTATTTTCATTCTTAACCAAAAGTGCTGGCGAATATGTCTGGAACTGTGAATATCCATGTGGTGATGGAACTTATGCCAAATTTGGTGCAGCTATGAGCGCCTATGGCTATATGTCAGGAAAGGTAACAGTCACAGCATGAGCGAACATGACAGCGTAGACCTAAAACCAACTCCCGGAGATCGGTTAGCTAATTTCTATAAGAGATCCGATGTAATCCAGTCAACAATTTTTGGCGTCATAGTCACGGGTATTTTCGTAATACTCGGTGGCAAGTTCTACACAAAATGGATGCCAACTGTCATGAGTACTGATATGAAAGCCATCGAACGTCTTATGGTTGTCTTTACTTGGATTGCGGCTCCAGTTTGCGGAGTAGTTCTAGGTGTTGCGCTCTACACATTCTTAAATCGTCATAGCGGAGATACCCAACCACCCGATGGACCAGCCACTCGCACTAATGGTCCAATTGTTCTGCTCTGGTCAGTAGTAACTAGTTTGCTGGCACTGACAGCGGTTGTTTATGGAATCACCGAACTTAATTCATCATCAATTGCTTCAGCGAAGAACGCTGAAGATGCAATGGTGGTAAACGTTACGGGAAGCCAATGGGTCTGGACTTTTGAATATCCAAAGTTAGGTGTCACAAGCCATGAACTTATGCTCCCGATAAATCATCCGGTGACTTTCCATGTTAATTCTGTAGATGTAAATCACTCATTCTGGCCAGTACAACTTGGTGTAAAAGTTGATGCAAATAAAGTAGCCGAAACAACTGCTGAAACGACCCCAAATAAACTTGGTGAATTTGATGTTAAGTGCGCTGAACTTTGTGGCCTCTATCACGCATACATGGAGACAACTGGTGAAGTTATGACGGTAGATGACTTTAATAATTGGGTAGTCGCACAAGGAGGTCACTCAGCATGACAACACTCGACCAACACGTTGGAACACGTCCGATTCCAAATCCAAAGAAGAGTTTGATCACCAAATTAAACGCAGGAACCGGTTTAATTGTCGGAATAATTTTTGCCCTTTTAACTTATCGCGGGTTATCTACAGTTTTAGATATCAGTGTTTATGAATTAAATAACCGAGTATTACTGGCAACCATGTTTATGTGGAGTATCGGATTCTTGGCTGGTATCGGTGCTTTCATTGGACCAATTCGCTGGTTGATTGGAGAAGATTTAACTGCCGAAGAGCAGCTCTACATGGCGGGCGATGGTCAAGGCATCAAGCGCTACTTCAAATATTGCACAGACCACAAAGTTGTAGGTATCCAATATCTCTGGGGCGTTATTGTATTGCTCGCTGTTGGTGGCGCGATGGCAATGATGATTCGTACCGACCTTGCTAACCCTGGCGGGCACTTCATTACGCCATCCGTTTACAACTCGCTCGTTGGCTTACATGGAATCACCATGATCATCGCGCTGATTATTGTTGCCACCGGTCCTTTCGGTAACTACATCATGCCGATCATGATTGGCGCTGCAGATATGGCATTCCCAAGACTTAATGCTCTCTCTTGGTGGGTTCTCTTTACTGCGATTCCAGTGCTGTGTAGCGCTTGGTTCTTGGGTGGAATTCCTACCGGTTGGACTGCTTATGCTCCACTAAGTGTTCAAGCTGGACCTGGCATGAATGCCTTCATAGCAACAATTATTATCTTCGCGATTTCTACTGCCGTCTCTGGTGCAAATATCACCGCGACAGTTATCACTATGCGCGCGAAAGGCATGACTTGGAACCGAGTACCAATCTTCGTGGTTGGTGCAACACTTTCAGTTGCGATGGCAATTCCCGCCTTCCCTACCTTCATGCTCGCGATGATCATGACAGCAATGGATCGCTCATTCTTAACTGGTTTTTTTGATGCCAATGTCGGTGGTACCGGTTGGCTCTATGCACACCTCTTCTGGATCATGGGCCACCCTGAGGTTTATGTAATTCTTCTTCCTGGTGTTGCAATCCTGATAGAAATTGTTCCAGTCTTTGTTCGCAAACCATTGTTCTCATACACATCTGCAATTGTTGGCTTTGCTGGAATCGTTGGTCTATCTTTTCTGGTTTGGGCTCACCATATGTATATGTCTGGTTGGATGCCAATGCTAAATGGACCATTCATGGTTACAACAGAAATGATTTCAGTTCCTACTGGACTTATCTTTTTGGTGATCCTTGGAACGCTCTGGAATGGCAAACCTTGGCTTAAGGTTCCAATGCTTGGGGTTTACGCATTCCTCTGGAATATGTTGGTTGGCGGAATCACTGGGCTTTATCTTTCCGATGTTCCTGCTGATATGTACCTACATGGTTCTATGTATGTAACTGCACACTTTCATTACACGCTGATGGGCGCCGCACTTACTGGCGCTGTAGCTGGACTTTCATATTGGTACCCAAAGATGACTGGCCATATGTTGCATGAACGCGCAAGTTACATTTCATTCTGGTTGGTACAGATTGGTTTCCAAGTTCTGTATCTCGGAATGTTTATTGCTGGCGCTGAAGGCCAGCCACGTCGCGTAGTTGATTATGCAGAGCAATTTGCAACCTCAAACAAGATCAGCACGATGGGCGCATACACAATCGGTATCGGCTTTATCGTTCTGCTCTGGGCGGTAATTCATTCATGGCGTCACGGAAAGATTGCGCCAATGAATCCATGGGGGGCAAAAACTTTGGAATGGACAGTTCCTTACCCAGTTCCACTAGTTAACTTTGATACCCCACCCGTTGTAACAAGTGACCCTTATGGATATGGAAGGAGTGCAAAATAATGTCGAGCGATATTAAATTCCAAGTCCATCACGATGCACCAGAAGCTGTTGGTCGCCGCGAACGTCTAGGTGTTCGGTTACTAATAGTTGCCGATGGCGCATTTGTCTTCGGAATGATCTTCTCTTACTTCTATCTGCGAAACCTCGACCATAACGGTGGTTGGATTCCAAAGAATGGACATACATTTAGCGCTTCCTCAGGCTGGATGGCAGTTCTTCCATTAATTGTGGCTGCGCTTGTTCATAAACTTGCCCAACGCGATCCAAGTCATCAAGGCAGCTTCTCTTTAATTACATTGGTTGCTTATATCTATGGTGGTTATTACCAACTTCATCAACTAGCAAACATGCCATTCATTGTTAAGGACACTGGCGCTTTTGAAGGTGCCTACGCTTCTTGCTGGGTAGTTATTGCTGGCGCAAACTTCTTCCACTATTTCGTGGCTGGATTTATTGCACTTGGTTTAGTTTTCAGAAGTCGTCGTGCAACAGTGAATCCAATTCTTGAATCGTGGCGAATTCGAACTGCCGCATCTTGGTTTACCTGGATTGCAGTATCTGGAATCGCTTTCGCGATTACAACTTCATTTATCTAAATTGTTAAATAGGAGTTATAAATAGCCCTGCAGAGATGCGGGGCTTTTTTATCTCTCTTGTGCCGCAATCTTCTTGCGAGACAGAAGGATGTGTCCGATAAATCCAATTACCAAAGCGATAATCACGCCAATATTTGAATATGCCCAAGGACCGTTCTTACCGCCAATTAGCCCTAAGAAATATCCCTGCCATGAGAGCCAGCTAGCAAAAGTATTTGTCACAAAACCCCAACCAATAACCGAGCCAAATAACACCAAGGCAAGTGAACGCAGATTCCAGGCGCCATAAATTCCCTTTGAGTCAAAGAGATCTGCTTCAACATAGTCACGCTTTCGCATTAGAACATCAGCAACAAAGATTGCCGACCAGACTGCGATTGGAACCCCAAGAGTTATTAGAAAGCCTTGAAATGGTCCGAAGAAATCCCCAGCAACCCAGACAATATAAATCGTTCCCAGCGTCATTATTACGGCATCTATCGAAGCAGCAACGTGGCGCTTAACCGGCAATCCAACAGATACCAAAGTGATACCAGAGGAGTAAAGATCAAGAATTGCGCCACCAATTAGGCCAAGAATTGCAACTGTGGCGAAGGGAATTAAATACCAAGTTGGTACCAGAGTTGTCAGCGCGCCAATTGGATCCATCGAAATTTTTTCGCCAAGTGTTTTACTGCTTCCAGCAAGGAGCGAGCCATATATAACTAGAATTATTGGAACAATCGAAGCACCGAAAACTGTCCACCCAATTACTCCACGGCTAGAAACACTTCGTGGCAAATATCTTGAATAATCAGCGGCAGCATTAACCCAACCTAAACCGATTCCAGTTACGCCAAAGATTAAGGCTCCGATAACTGCTTGGGAACTTCCACTCGGTATTGCTGAAATCACGCCCCAATTAACTTGGTCTGCGGTTAGAGCTATGTAGCCACAAGTTAAGAGAATTGTTGCAATAGTCAAAACCTTTTGAATCCGCATAATTACTTGAAACCCTAAGACGCCACCAAAAATAGTTAAACCGGCGGCGATAGAAAATCCAAGGATGCGCGAGAGGTTTGGGTCTAAATTTCCAAGGCGAGTGAAGACCGTTTCGGTTGCAAGAGTTGCAAGTGAAACCAAGACAGTTTCCCAACCTACGAAGATTAAATAAGAGAGAAGCCCTGGGACGATATTTCCTTTTACGCCAAATGCTGCGCGTGAGAGCGTCATTGTTGGTGCGCTTGCTCGCTTTCCTGCGAGTGAACTTATTCCTACCAATCCAAATGAGGCAATAGTCCCAATAATTGCTGCAAAGGTTGCCTGCCAGAATGAAATGCCAAAACCAAGAAAGAAAGCGCCGTAAGAGAGTGCAAGTAGTGAAACGTTTGCCGCAGCCCAGGGCCAAAATAAACTTCGCGCAGATCCACTACGTTCATTTTCAGCGATGAAGTTAGTTCCATTCATTTCTAGCATGGGGTAAAGAGTAGAGGTAAAAGATACGATTGGCGCATGTTTGAAGTTGATGAGTACCGCAAAGCTAGATTGGCGACTTTAATTGCATTCGTCATCAATGGTTTTTCTGTTGGAAACTTCGTCTCTAGAATCCCGGACTTCAAATCTGAACTAGGTATTTCAAATGGTGTACTTGGTGGCGCATTATTATGCGCTTCTATTGGTGTTCTCTCGGCTCTTCGACCAGCCAGCAGAAATTCTGCAAAATATGGCAGCGGGCCTATAACAAAATATTCTGCATTTACCTTGGCACTCGCTGTTCCTTTGGTCGGGCTGCTATTTAACCTTTCTTGGTTTCTCTTCTCGCTATTTATATATGGGGTTCTCTCATCGGTTCATGATCTATCAATGAATGCCCATGCCGCGGCTTTAGAGAATAAAGCCGGCAAGCGAGTCATGAGCACCTTCCACGCGATGTGGTCTATCGGTGGCTTGAGTGGCGGCGCAGTCGGTGGCTTGATTGCCAATACAAATATTTCAATCCGCGCACATTCCCTTGTTGTTGGATTATTTATCTTCCTCATCGCACTCATTACTAGAAATTGGTTCTTACCCGCAGTTGCAGATCAGCACATATTTGAAAAACATGGGAAACGAAAAACTCCACGCAAGTTTGCAGTTCTTGGATTGCTTGGCCTATGCGCTGCACTTGGTGAAGGCGCAGCCGCCGACTGGGGTGGGGTGCTCGCTCGAGAAACTTTTCATTCGACGCCACTTATGTCAGCACTTCCCTATGTCTTCTTCTCCTTCACAATGGTTTCTGGCAGATTGTCTGGCGACTATTTAGCCCACAAATTTGGAGTTATAAAACTCCTTACTTGGTCCGGACTAGTTTCTGGTGTTGGTCTAACTGCTGGATTGCTAATCGGAAATATCTATGGCGTAATCCTTGGTTGGTTCTTACTTGGCATCGGCCTATCAACAGTGATCCCAATGGTGATTAGCGCGACCGGAACTCTCGCTAATGAGAAATATTCTGGCCAAATTTCGGCAGCCGAAGGAGTTGCTCTGGTTACCGGAGTTGCCTACTTTGGTTTCGTAATAGGCCCACCACTTATCGGATTTCTCTCTGATTTCTTGACGCTCAGATGGGCGATGCTAGTTCCAGCTGCTTTGGCAATAATTTTTGGGGTGGGTGCGAAAAAAGTATTGTCATAGTAAGTTGCTTTCATGATTACACCTCAGAAACTCGCATCCAATCAATTTGATCACTTCTATAAGGGCGGCTACCGCATCGGAGCCTTACGTAATGGTCCTGGTGGCCCAATGCGACCAGAAGAGTGGATTGGCTCTATGACCACACGCTTTGGCGAAAAAACTATGGGGTTATCAGTTTTATCTGATGGAAGTTATTTGCGAGATTCAGTATTAGCTAATCCAGAGAAATGGCTTGGCGCGGAACATTTAAATACTTTTGGTGCAAGCACTGAATTGCTAATGAAGTTGCTTGACCCAGATCAACGCCTTCCAGTTCATTACCATCCAAATCGTAAGTTTGCTAAAGAACATCTATCACTCAAGCATGGAAAGACTGAAGCTTGGATTATTTTGGAGGCACCTGCTGGTGCCAACGTTGGACTAGGTTTCAATACCGAACTAAAAAAATCTGATGTTTCAAAGATGGTCGATGCAAGAGATGCTGATGGGCTTCTTGCATCACTTCAAAAATTTGATGTGAAAGCTGGAGATACAGTTTTTGTTCCCGCCGGTACACCACATGCAATCGGCGCTGGAATCTTTGTCCTTGAACTACAAGAGCCAACAGATTTGTCTGCACTCCTTGAATGGAATGATTTTGCAGTTGATGGCGTCAAGGATGGCCACCTTGGATTAGGTTTCGATACTGTTCTAGATGCACTTCGCTACACACCAATTGATAAAGAAGAGGCGAGCAAACTCGTCTTCTCAAATCGCTTGTTTAGTGACGCAGATCAATCCGTATTTACTGCAGTGGCAGATCCATATTTCCGTGCAGATTATCTCGCTGGAAATTCGAGCAAGATTGCTGCCGGGTTTAGTATCGCGCTGATATTAGAAGGTAGCGGAAATATCACTTTTGAAAACCATTCAGAAATAAGCGCCGTTAAAGGCGACGCCATCCTAATTCCACATTCCGCTGGAAGTTGGACTTTAAACGGGGCGAGCGGTGTTGTTTGTCGCCCACCACTAGCTAAAGATGCTCCTCTAGCTTTCTAACTTAAGCAAGATTATTTGCGCGAACAATATGTTCGACCATGTATTTGCGAGCGCTTAGCGCCATTGGCTTGTTCTCGGTCCAAAGGTTTCGCCAAATTGCCAAGGCTAGAGATAAGTCTGGATGGACGATTGCGGATGAGAAACTCTCAAAGGTAATAACGCCTTTGTAGTTAATCTTTGCAAGGGCGCCAAATAGTTCATCAAAATCAACGTTTCCGGTTCCTAGTCCACCTCGGTGGCTTGCCCCAATATGAACATAACCAATGTGTTCCGCGTTGTTAATAATTGGCGATGCTAGATCTTGCTCTTCGATATTCATATGATAAATATCGATATGAACCTTCACATTTGGCTCATCAATATCTTTAATCATGGCAACTGCTTGATCGACTGTATTTATCAAATTTGATTCATAACGGTTAACTGGCTCTAACCCAATTGTTATTCCCTTTGCTTGTGCCGC
>QYQH01000035.1 GCA_007280395.1 Actinomycetales bacterium
ATCATTTAATTAGTGGCTAATCTTTAGGCGAAAGTCCAGCACCGGTAAGTGCAGCTTCAAACCCAAGGCCGCCATGAATGACGGAATAATAAGCTTGAGATGCCTTTTTAACGTCTTGCGCTCCCCAAACATTTCGCCCAACTACTGCGCCTTTCGCACCTGCATCGATTGCATCTCGAGTGCTATTTAGTGCGGCCCCGAGAGTTGGCTCTTTTGGTCCACCAGCAATAACGATTGGTGTTGGGCAAGAATTTACAATGTCAATAAATGCTTTTTTATCTCCAGGATATCCAACCTTAATTACATCTACTCCTGTTTCAATTCCACAGCGAACTGCCCACGCAATCTCATCAGGAGTAAATACAATTTCAACATCGCCGCTCTTTGAATAAACTCGTGGATAAATGTGGGCAACAATTGGCATATTAAATTCAGTTGCTTCGCGGACTGAATCAGTCAACCAGCGAAGATACTTTCCCTCACTTGGCCCACGAACGGGAATTGCAACAGCTAGGGCATCCGCGCCAAGTCGAACAGCATCGATTGGTTTTGTGATCAATTCTGAGATTCGGTCATCTGCAGTAAAACATCCACCTTGAACAATTAGCGCAGCTTTGCCAGCATAGGGAACCCACAAATTTTTGGCAGTGCCTGGCTGGATTGTTACAGAGTCCGGATTTCCTTCCATAGTTAGCGCGAGCGCCTTTGGTAAGTTTGCAAGTCCTCCGCTAACCGCATTTCCATAACCGACAAAGTGGTCAATGGCCACACCGAAAAGATTGCCACTTGGATTTGAAAAAATTCTCTTAAGTCTTACTTCGCGACCGATGCTCATTTCGATTCTCACCCCAAAGTGAATTAAATTAATCTAAATAAAAAATTTTTTGAAGTCTACAGTCCGAGGTAAGCCAATTGGAAGGGCGCGATTCCCGATTGAACTCCTATGCGGTACAGGACTCCCCTTTTCTTCGAATCGCGCCATTTGGGCATAATTTGCGCCTAGCAAAATGGTAACGATTTGGTAACATTAAAAACTTTTTCAATATATATCTTGTACAAAAGCCCAAATAAGTAAAGACTTCGAATGCTCGTAACTCACTATTAGGAGGAAATATGCAGAAAGTCTTTACGCCTCGCGCAATGACTGCTATTGCTCTTGCTGGTGTCGCCGCCTTGCTATTAACAGCTGGCCCAACATCTCAAGCAACAGCAGCTACAAAGAAGGTCGGTGTTTCACTGATCCTTAAGAACCTTACAAACCCATTCTTTATCGCAATGACAAAGGGTGCAAAGGCAAAAGCAAAAGCTCTAGGAATGAACCTAAGCGTTGCTGCTGGTAAGGATGAGACAGATGATGCTGCTCAAATCACAGCAATTGAAAACGCAGTATCAAAGAAAGATGCGGGAATTCTAATTACTCCCATATCTCCAGGAGTTTATTCTGCAATCACTAAGGCCCGCAAAGCTGGTCTATATGTAATTGCTCTAGATACTCCAACTGATCCAGCATCAATCGTTGACATTACATATGCAACGGATAACTGCTTAGCTGGAGAACTAATTGGTAAGTGGGCAGCCGCAAAGATGAACGGCAAGAAAGCTGTTATAGCGCTACTTGACATCTTCGATGACAAGAACGTAACAACTGACTACTGCCGTGACAATGGATTCCTTAAGGGATTCGGCGTACCACTAGGAAATCCAAAGCTTCTTGCTGATGAACCAAAGACAGGTAAGTACACAGGCGGAAAGGGTGGAGATTACGAGATTGTTGGAAACGTAGCGACACTTGGCGCTGAAGAAGGTGGACGTACCGGTATGGAGAAGCTCCTTGCTAAGAATCCAAATGTTAACCTCGTTTACACACTTAACGAGCCAGCTGCTGCTGGTGCGAACGCTGCACTAAAGGCTGCCGGTAAGAAGGCTGTAATCGTTTCTGTTGACGGTGGACGTGCTGGTGTTGAGAACGTGAAGGCCGGAGTTATCGGTGCAACTTCACAGCAATACCCACTTCTAATGGCTTCACTCGGAGTTCAATCAATCTTTGACCTCATTACAAAGAAGATCAAGCCTAAGACAACCGCGGGTCTTGACTTCTACAACACTGGAGTCATCTTGATTACTGATGACCCACAGCCAGGTGTTCCATCTAAGTCAGTTGCATACGGCTTAGCTAACGCTTGGGGTTAAAAACTAGCCAGCAGCTTTTTAGCTGATAGTTAGCGTATTAAGAGATTAGAGCGGTTGAGTGAAATCATCCGCTCTAATCTTTATTAAAGTAGGAAAAACTATTTATAATCGGATAACCTTTCAATTAAGGCAATCTGAACAATTTAGATAAAGTGAGGATTTGAATGACAAACACCGAGGTTGTACACGACGCAGCGGCCGAGTTCATGAATCGATCGACTAAGACTCAAAAAGTCCAAGCTGTTCTTCACAAATTCCCATGGCTTAGTTCAGCAGTTGTATTAATTATTTCTGTAATTACTTTTAGCTTTTTCAATGAAAACTTTATGACCCCGAACAATTTGTCACTGATTCTTCAGCAAGTGGCAATTATTGGTGCAGTAGCAGCCGGACAGACAATTATTATTATGACTGCTGGAATCGATCTTTCCTGTGGCGCTATTGCGATTTTTGCTTCGATGGTTATGGCAAAGACCTCTTTTGTAAATGGCTGGCCAGCATGGGCTTCATTCACTCTTGGAATTATTGTTGGTACAGGCGCTGGTGCATTTAACGGCTACCTGGTAACAAAAGTTAGGCTGCCACCGTTCATTGTCACTCTTGGAACGCTAAATATTTTCCTCGCTTTAACGCTGTTCTATGCAACAGGTCGCACAATCATGGATCAAGAGCTAGATCCTTTCTATCTAAAACTTGGTTATTTAATTAATATCGGTCAATTCAAGTTAACAACGGGTGTCCTGGTTATGTTATTGATGTATGCCCTGCTGGCATTTGCCCTCCGGTATACCGGCTGGGGACGCCACGTTTATGCAGTCGGTGATGACATCGAAGCGGCGCGCTTGGCTGGTATTCAGGTGAACCGAGTTCTATTGAGCGTTTACATGACAGCAGGGTTTATTTTTTCAATTACAGCTTGGATCGTTATCGGTCGAGTAGCAGCAGCTAGCCCCAATACCGGTTCGACTCTAAATATGGACTCAATTACCGCTGTTGTAATCGGTGGCACGAGCCTCTTTGGTGGCCGCGGGGCAGTATTTGGTTCTCTTCTTGGCGCGGTAATCGTGGGTGTCTTTAGAAATGGACTCTCCCTTGCTGGCGTTGATCTTTACTACCAGACCTTCGCAGTTGGAGTCTTGATTATTGTCGCAGTTTCAGTTGACCAATGGATTAGAAGGGCCCATAAATGACACCAACAGTTGCTCCAGTTCTAGAAGCTAAAAACCTGGTAAAGACTTATGGTCGCGTTGTTGCCGTCGATGGTGCAAGCCTTCAACTCTATCCAGGTGAAGTTCTCGCAGTTGTTGGCGATAACGGTGCTGGAAAATCAACTCTAATCAAATGTCTATCTGGTGCTGAAACTCCTGATGAAGGAACTATTGAACTAGACGGTGAAGAGATTTCATTCCGCCGGCCACAAGATAGTCGTGATGCAGGAATTGAAACTGTTTATCAGAACCTTGCAATCTCACCTGCTCTTGATATTGCATCTAACCTCTTCCTTGGAAGAGAGATTCGCAAGAAGGGACCACTGGGTTCAATTTTTAGAATGTTAGATGGTTCTGGAATGAAGAAAATTGCAAAAGAGCAAATCGCACTTCTTGGAATTGGAACTATTCAAAATATCGGTCAGGCAGCAGAAACACTCTCTGGTGGCCAGCGCCAAGCGGTATCAGTTGCGAGAGCTGCTGCATTCGGACAGAAGTTAATTATTTTGGATGAGCCAACCGCAGCCCTTGGAGTTCGCGAATCCAAGCAAGTACTAAAGTTGGTTGAGAATCTTCGCGATCGTGGGCTTCCGGTAATTCTCATCAGCCACAACATGCCTCAGGTTTTTGAAGTTGCTGACCGAATTCACATCCAACGTTTAGGCAAGCGCATTGCTGTAGTAACACCTAAGAGCCACACAATGAACGAGGTTGTGGCAGTTATGACAGGCGCACTTGAAATTGATGAGGAAGACCAATCATTGGGTCCGGTTCGCTAAATCTTATCTAAGGTTTAAAGAACTTTCGCTAAAGCATCTCGCATTACACCGGCATCAGCAGTGATGCCGGTCCAATATTTAACACCTAAAATTCCTTGATTTACAATCATCCCAAGCCCGCCAATTACCTTGCAACCCTTTGCCTTTGCATCACTTAAAAGGTGCGTATTTGGTGGATTAACAATCACATCAGCCACAACTAGGTTTGCTCTAAGGCTCTCTACATCTAAATTTATTCGCTCATCATCATGTGGAGCCATCCCAACTGAGGTCGCATTTACCAAAATATCGATATTAGATGGCACTTTAAATGGTGAATCCCACTTAAAGAAATGACCTTTTGTTTTCGTCTTCCCATTAATTAAATCAACTAATTCATTACCGCGGTTAGAATCTCGATTAGCAATAGTAATTTCAGTTGCACCTGCGAGTGCCAGCTCAATTGCGATTGCTCTTGCCGCCCCACCTGCTCCCAGAATCACAATGTTCTTATCCTTTGGGTCGACAACAATCTTAAGTGATTCAAGAAATCCCTTGCCATCTGTATTTTCTCCGATGTATTTGCCATCTCTTCGAACCACACAATTAACTGCGCCCATCAAAGCTGCGGACTCACCCAGCCCGTCCAAGTATTTAATAACTTCAACTTTATGTGGTTGGGAACAATTAAATCCAGCCCAACTCATCGCTCTTGCGCCTTTAACAGCATCTGCTAGTTGCTCTGGGGTGATCTCACAATTTATATATCTGTAATCTAATTTGTGATGGCGATAGGCCGCCTCAACCATCTCAACAGTCGGATTACTAGCTGAGTTCTGTGAAAAACTTCCCGTTAGTTCACTTAAGAAATTCATGCCATCTCCTCTAATAATCTTTCAATAACTCTACCTTTGTCATACCTAATTCGCTAGGCTTGAATACGAGCAGATGGGATCAATTATTAATGGATGACCAATTTGATGTTGTCATTGTCGGTTCTGGAATGGGCGGTGCCACAACTGCATATGCTCTTGCCTTGAAAGGCAAAAAAGTGTTAGTACTTGAACGTGGCTCAAGAGTGCCTAAGGAAATTCAAAACTGGTCACCAAAAGATATTTTTATAAAGAAGAGATACAGGTCTGATGAAGTTTGGGTCGATAAGAATAATAAAGAGTTTGCTCCTGGTGTTCACTACATTGTTGGTGGTAATACAAAGCTCTATGGCGCATCTCTCCCAAGGTTTAAAGAATGTGACTTTGGCGAAATAAAGCATCATGAAGGAGTTTCACCTGCTTGGCCATTTAGCTATTCAGATATAGAACCCTTTTACTATGAGGCAGAAAAGCTTTATAAAGTACATGGAACTGTTGAGCCCGATCCAAGTGGTCCTTGGCGCGCTAATCCCTTTCCATATCCAGCAATGGAGCACGAACCATATATCCAAGACTTAGCAGAACGTCTGCGAAAAGTTGGAGTAACACCAATTGCTAACTCGATGGGTATAGATATCGGCCCTGGTGGTAATTGCATTCGCTGTAATACTTGTGATGGTTTTATTTGTAAGTTGGATGCAAAGAGTGACGCGGAAATTAATGCCCTAAACCCAGCTATTGCAACTGGAAATGTTGAACTTCGTACTGAATCTCAAGTGATGAAAGTTGTCTTAACTTCCGATGGAAAATCTGTTGATCACTTGTTAGTAAATGGGCCTTCGGGTGAGTATAAAGTTACTGGTAAGAAATTTGTGATATCAACTGGCGCAGTAAATACTTCAGCGCTCTTATTGAAATCTAAATCAGATATCGCACCGAATGGTGTTGCAAATTCTTCCGATCAAGTTGGCCGAAACTTCATGATGCACAACAACTCTCACATTGTTGTATTTGATTGGAAGCGCAAGAACGATGTAACTTTTCAGAAGACGCTCTCATTCTCAGATTGGTATTCAGATGGTGGCGATGGCTATCCACTTGGAACCGTTCAGCTGATCGGTAAAGTTCAAGGAATTATGATGAGGACTGTTGCTAAGAGAGTTCCACTCCCAATCTTGAACTATATCGCCAACAGAAGCGTTGAATTCCTTGTGATGGCCGAAGATCTTCCACATAAAGATAACCGAGTTACGGTTAATTCAAATGGGCAAATTAGGACTTCGAGAACCGCCGTTGGAGTTTCAACACATCAAACACTTATGCGCAGAACTAAGAAGGTTCTACTAAAGGCCGGATACACCGCAATCTTTGTTCAGGGATATGACATTTCAATTAATGCCCACCAATGCGGCACTACAGTCGCGGGCCATGATCCAAAGACAAGTGTCGTTGATCAGTACTGCAAAACTCATGACTTAAAGAATCTCTATTTGATTGATGGTGGATTCTTTCCATCATCAGGTGCTATGAATCCAGCACTAACAATCGCTGCACAAGCTCTTCGAGTTGTTGCGCAATCTGATTTAGGTAAATAATTATTTAGCTAGCGATGCAAGACCCAAAGCGCACACTTCATTTGCTATGAGCGCATCTTCAACGGTCGCAAGATCTGGATTTAAGGTGCCAGTTTTTACTTCTTGTATCCAGGCCTTTAACTCCTCGATGTATGAAGGTTCGAAGCGGACCATCCAGTTCGTAGCCATTGGGCCACCTTTTGTGGCACCTCCAACACCATTTACTTGAGTAATCACATCACCATGAGTTCCAATTTGAATCGAGCCTTTCTCGCAAACAACTTCAACTCGACAGTCGTACCCATAATTATTGTAAGCAACAATGTCCGCAACCATAGTGATGCCACTTCTTAGCTTCCCAATTATCACAAGCGGA
>QYQH01000006.1 GCA_007280395.1 Actinomycetales bacterium
TAGTGCTTGGTAATTCATATCGTTGCTTGGCCTTATTCACCCCGGTTTTAAAGGGTTTTTCGTCCAATTCGCAAGCGAGGGGTAAAGGTAGCCTAAGCCTGAGCAAGGGTCAAATTCACTGCCCGCCAATAGGCCCGAAATTGCTCATTCTTGGTGCGAGGTTAATCACCCCAGAAAGCGCAGTTTTTTAGGCTCAAATACCTTGAAAATCTTTTACGAACCACGAAACTTTCTGCGCATTTCTAGCTGGCAATAATAATTCCTGACTATTTAACGCCACTAAATAACTTCTACGGATGCCAAATCGCGCTTTCCTTTGCGCAGAACTAAGAATTTTCCATGAATTAAATTCTCCTTGGTTGGAGCAAAATCCTCTCCTGAAATCTTTTCATTATTCAAGTAGGCGCCATTCTCTTTTATGATTCGACGCGCTGCTGATTTAGATTCAACAACACCAGTGGCAGCTAAGAGATCGACCCAAGTTGGGAAGGCGTCCATTTTGTTTATTGTTACTTTAGGTAACTGCGCAAGTGCAGCAGCCAAAGTTTTTTCATCAAGATCCTTTAACTCACCCTGCCCGAAGAGCGCTTTCGAAGCTGCTTCAACTTTTTCACATTGATCAGCGCCATGAACTAAGGAAGTCAACTCTCGTGCCAACTCACGTTGCGCTTCACGAGCACCCGGATTCACTGCGACAGTTTCAATTAATCTTTCAATCTCTGCGCGATCTTGAAAAGAAAATACTTTGAGATATTTTTCGACATCGGCATCATCAGTATTAATCCAGAATTGATAGAACGCATAAGGTGAAGTCATTTCCGCATCGAGCCAGACCGAACCGCCAGCAGTTTTTCCGAATTTACTTCCGTCGCTCTTTGCCATCAACGGAATGGTGAAGGCATGAGCCGAACCGCCTTCGACCTTACGAATAAGATCTAAACCAGCGATAATATTTCCCCACTGATCAGAACCACCAAGTTGAAGTCTGCAATTATCACGGCGATAAAGTTCTAGGTAATCAAATGCCTGTAGCACTTGGTATGAGAATTCAGTATACGAAATTCCGCCGTTCTCCAAGCGTGAAGATACCGAATCCTTTGCAAGCATTTGATTCACACTGAAGTGCTTACCGATGTCGCGAAGAAATTCCAGAGCGGAAACCGGTTTAGTCCAATCAAGATTATTAGCCATCACTGCAGCGTTTGTCTTAGAATCGAAATCTAAAAACTTAGATAATTGTTCACGGATATTTTCTACCCATTGAAGTACTACTGATTCATCATTAAGCGTACGCTCTTCATTGCGCCCACTTGGGTCTCCAACAAGTCCGGTCGCTCCCCCAACTAGCGCAATAGGCAAGTGCCCAGCCAATTGAAAGCGTCGCATAACTAGAATTACAACGAGATTTCCAACGTGCAAACTGGGTGCCGTTGGATCAAAACCTATATAAAACTTAAGTGGCTTACTATTTAAATCTTTAAGCAAAATCTCTCGGTCAGTTGTCTGCGCGATTAGACCACGCCACTCGAGATCCGCTAATAATTGCGTAGTCATGGCTTCATCATGCCTGAAAAGCGTGCAACCTCGTTGGATATCCAAAGTTTTGCCTCTTTCGTGGCAGAATTCAATTGAGAAATCTGTTCGGTAACACTTTGAATTGATGTACCGAGCGATGAGCTTCGCGAGGCTACGGCGCCAGAAACCGTTAAGAGCCCCCGAAGATCCGATTTCAAATCTGGATGAATCGCGGCTAGCTCGTTATCCGATAATTCGTGAAGTTCCTTATTTGTGCCTTCGCAGAATCGAACACATTGGCCAGCTATTTCATGCGCTTGTGCGAAAGGTAGAGATTTTTTGGCTAGGTAATCTGCAATCTCGGTAGCAAGAGCGAATCCCGAATGCGCACCACTTGAAATTTTCTCACCGCTAAATTTCGCCGTAGCAACCATTCCTGTTAACGCTGGAAGAAGTAACAGTAAAGTTTCTACAGAATCAAAAACGGGTTCTTTATCTTCTTGTAGATCGCGGTTATATGCAAATGGCAAACCTTTAAGTGTTGTAAGCAGCGCTGTTAGATTACCAACTAATCGCCCACTCTTGCCTCGGGCTAGCTCTGCAATATCTGGATTCTTCTTCTGTGGCATTATCGATGAACCAGTTGCATACTCATCTGCAATTACAACCCAAGAAAATTCAGTTGTGTTCCAGAGCGTAAATTCTTCGCCAATTCTGGAGAGATGAACACCGAGCATTGCCATAATAAAGAGCGCTTCTGCTGCAAAGTCCCGATCGCTAACCGCATCAATACTGTTCGCTAGAACGCCATCAAATCCGAGCGCTTGTGCACTTATTTCCGGGTTAGGTTGTAAGCCACTTCCCGATAGCGCGCCTGCTCCAAGTGGTGAAAAACTATTCCGAACTAGCCAATCTCCGATTCGATCAAGATCGCGCAATAGCGCTTGCGAATGTTTCGCTAGTTCATGTCCGAAAACTATTGGTTGCGCATGTTGGAGATGAGTAAAGCCTGGAGCAATGATTTTAACCGTGGCGAGGCTTTGAACATTGAATGATTCGACTAATTCTGTTGTTAAAGCTGCAATTTCTAACATATGGTCAATTAAGTACAGTTTAAAATCCGTGACAACTAAATCATTACGCGATCTTCCCGCGCGGAGGGCACTACCTATCGCGCCAATTTTCGCGACTAGACCACGTTCAATTGCGCTATGAACATCTTCATCCGAATCGTTGTACCTGAATTTGCCCAAAAGTATTTCGTTACCGAGCGCTCTGAGCCCAGCGCGAATAACTTCGCCGTTGCCAGAAGCAATAACCCCAGCGGCAATGAGGCCGTCGAGATGAGCTAGGTTAACTCTGATGTCATAAGGTGCGAGGCGCCAATCGAAATCAACACTTCTAGATAAAGCGGCGACTGAATCAGCCGGCCCACTTCCAAATCTTCCGCCCCAAAGTACCATTCCTATTTCCTCTTTCCTTTTACGCCAGATGCGAATGTAGAGATTGACTTTGCTAAATCAGCTCCACCATTTGCAGTTTTAGAAACCACCAACACAGTGTCATCTCCTGCAATTGTTCCGATTGCGCTTTTCAATGCGCCATTCAAAGAATTTCGATCTATCGCACTTGCTAACAGTTGTGCTCCACCAGGTGGTGTGCGCACTACGGCAAGATTCCCGCTGGCAGTAACGCTCATAATTAAATTTGCCGCGCTAGTAGTTTTGGACGTTGATTCGTCCGCGATTAGATATTGAAATTCGCCACTTGCATCACGAGCCCTACTCGCTCCTAACTCCTCCAAATCGCGGCTTGCAGTTGCTTGGGTTACTTTCACGCCTTCGCGAGCGAGTAGTTTCACTAAATGGCTCTGCGATTCGACGCCACCTTGCTTTATCAATTTTGCAATCAAGGATCTTCGTTGACTAGAAGTTAAAGTGTTTTTAGCGTTCATGAGCGACCGCAACCTCTCTAAATATCTTAACGAAATCCGTGATTTGTTGACCAGTAACAACTAAAGGCGGCGCAATTCGGATTACAGAATCTGAAGTGGCGTTAGCCAAAACTCCAGCCGCTTGCAGTTGGGAAACGAATTGCTTTGCCACCGGATTTTTCAAAACAATTCCAAGCAACAACCCTGAACCGCGCACCGAATCCACGATTGGGTTCTTCGACAACTCTAATTTCAAGGTTAATTCCAGCGCCTTATTTCTGGCGAGCAAACCATCTTCTTCCAGAACTGAGATTGCCGCCAGCGCTGACGCACATGCAATTGGATTGCCACCAAAAGTACTTCCATGACTCCCTGGTTCAAAGTAGGTCGCGCAATCGCCAATTGCAATCATTGCTCCTAGAGGTAGCCCACCACCCAAACCCTTTGCCAGCGTAATGATGTCTGGAACTATTCCTTCATTCTCATAGCCAAACCATTCGCCAGTTCTGCCCATTCCTGTTTGCACGCAATCCAAGGCGAGTAAAACTCCATGCTTCGAAGTTAGATCTCGTAGCGCTCGGAGATATCCAAAATCAGGAACTACTACGCCATTCTCACCTTGAATAGGTTCGACAATAACCATTGCAACTCTCTTATTGATAGCTCTCTTTGCTGCAGCTAAATCATTGTAAGGAATGAATTTAATTTTTTTGAGTAACGGTTTAAATGGTTTCTGCTTTGCACTCTGGCCAGTTAAAGATAAAGCGCCCATCGTGCGGCCGTGAAATGAACCAATGGTCGAAACAACTTTCGTACGACCAGTAAGTCTCGACAATTTGAAGGCTGCTTCATTTGCTTCAGCACCTGAATTGCAGAAGAAAGTTCTTGCGCTTTTCTCTCCTGTTAATGAATTAAGTTTTTGTGCTAGCTCTAAGGCGCGCGGATGAGAATAAAGATTACTTACATGCCCTAGTTGGCTGGCTTGTTCTGAAATCGCAGCGACGATCTTTGGGTGTGCGTGTCCCAAAATATTAGTTGCTATGCCGCCAAGGAAATCCAAATATTGATTACCCTCGACATCCCAAACGCTGGCTCCTATTCCTTTCGTTAATGAAATCGAAGGCGTCCCATAATTATTTTGCAGACCACTAGTCCAGCTGGCTTGTGCTTCCAGATTGTTGGCCATATTAGGCAACCACCAAAGTTCCAGTTTTGCCAGAAAAAGCTCTGGCTAGATTCGAGATAGTTCTGCCATCAAATATACGCACAGTTTTAGCGCCCGACTCAATTGCGTTAATGGCCGCCTTGGCCTTTGGAATCATGCCACCTTGAAAATCTTTCGCAATATTCATTAATTCTTCAACATCAATTGTTCCAATGATGGAATTTGTGTCCGGCCAATTCCGATAAATACCTTCAACATCAGTCGAGAACATAACAACATCAGCGCTAAGTGCGCCACCAATAGCGCCAGCGACCAAATCAGCATTCAAATTCAAACCAACGCCCTCTTCCGTAACCGCGATCGGTGAGATTATCGGCGTCAATCCCTGGGCAAGAAAATTCTTAATAAGTGTTGGATCAATAGTTGCAATATCCCCAACAAGACCTAACTCAGGATTGGCAATTTTTGCTCGAATTAAACTTCCATCGCCGGCTGAAATCCCAACCGCATTGACACCCTGCCCAATTAATTGGTTTGTTAGATTGCGCAATACCTCGCCACTTAAAGTGCGCTGAACAACTTCAAAAACCTCTGGCGTCGTTTTTCGCAACCCAGCCACCATCTCACTAACAATTCCATGAACTTCAAGCTCACGATTTATCTGTGGGCCACCGCCGTGAACTATTACAATTTTTTCGCCAGCCTTAATCATCTTTGCAAGAAACTCAATAGCCGGTTCGAGTTTTACCTCTTCTGAAATCGCGTGACCACCATATTTAAAAACAATCATCACTTAACACCCAAATGATCGAGTCCGAGATCCTGCGCAAAGCCCGACATCAAATTGGCATTTTGAATAGCTTGTCCAGCTGCACCTTTCCCTAGATTATCAAGCGCAACCGAAACAACTAAGCGATTGGTATGTTCATCAACTGCAACTTGCATTAGAACATTGTTAGTACCGAGCGTTGCCGAAGTCTGGGGCATTAATCCCATTGGTAGAACTGATATGAATTGCGAGGCAGCAAAATATTCTGAAAATATCTTATGTGCTTGCTCTGAAGTCAAGGAACCATCTATATTCGCAGTTATCGTTGCCAGTATTCCTCTTGGCATCGGCGCTAAAATTGGAGTGAAAGAAAGTTTGACAGGGTTGCCACTCAGAAGGCTCAAATTTTCTTCGATCTCCGGAGTATGTTGATGTACTCCCCCAAATTTATAGGAAACCAGGTTATTCATAACTTCACTGCCAATTAAATTGATTTTGGCGCTACGACCGGCACCTGTCGTGCCACTGGCAGCAACAACAACAAGATCATTAGCATCAATCATTTTTGAAGCTATGGCTGGTGCACTTCCAAGGATTATTGCAGTTGCATAACATCCCGGGTTAGCGACCCTAGTACTAGAGCTGATTTTTGCAGAATTTGAATTTATCTCCGGCAAGCCATATGTGAATTGACCTGCGTACGAACCACCATAATATTTTTCCCATGATGAGCTATCGGCTAACCTGAAATCAGCACCAAGATCAACAACTTTTACCTTCGCAGAAATCTCTGAAATTAGAGCAGCTGATTCTCCGTGAGGTAGGGCTAAGAAGACTAAATCACACTCGTTGATTGGCGCGATTGCGGTTTTTTCGAAGTTGCGGTTGGCAAAATTTAGTAAATGCGGATGGATCGAAGTGATTTGTTCACCAGCGCTTGAACCAGCGCTTATGTAGGTTATTTCAAATTTTTCGTGGTGCGAAAGCAGGCGAAGTAATTCACCACCCGCATATCCGCTCGCGCCTACGACACCTATTTTCATGGAGTCATCCTAGCAGTTAAAGCATAATTATACAATTGCATGCATAATTATGCACGAACCACAGCCCCGCAAGCCTTTGAAGCTGAGGTTGCTGCTGCTTCGCGGTATTCCGAAACCTCTTCAGCGGTCAGCGTTCTGTCTGGTGCGCGGAAGATCATAGTAAAAGCCAACGAGACCTTTCCGTCGCCCAATTTGTCGTAGCGATCGAAGAGAGTAATGCTCTCCAATAAATTACCAGCCCCTGCTCTCAGTGCGGCTTCCAAAGTGGAAGACGAGACCGAGCCATCAACAACCAATGCAATATCCTGAATCGCAGCTGGCATTGTGATTAGCGTCTGTAATTTCTTAGTTTCGGGAAAACCTAGTGCGCTAAGGACTACGACGAAGGCACACGATCTTTCAGGCAATCCCAGTTCAGCAATAACACGAGGATGAAGTTCGCCAGCATGCGCTACCGCTCTACCGTCAACTTGAAGTTCCGCGCAACGACCTGGATGCCATGGTGCAAAATCTGAACTGGATGTTGTTGATACGTTGCCAGTTTCTTCGATGATTGCCCGCGCAAAACCAATCGCTTCAACCCAAGTGAAATCCTGCGCTCTTCCATTCCAGCCATCAGAACCTAATTTACCGGCAACTACTGCGCCGACATGTAGCGGCTGATTCGGAACGCTCTTGTAAATCTTTGCCTTGGTTGCCTCATCTGGTACTCGATCCGTACCAACAACGTTCTGCGCCTCAAGCTTCTCAGTATTTCTAAAGACGGAGCCAATTTCAAATAGTGCAATATCTTTTGCGCCACGACCTTGATTTCTAACTGCAGTTAGCAACAAACCAGGCAATAAATGCGTACGCAGGTCTGGAAACTCTTCAGACATAGGATTTGCAAGTCTAAAACTCTTCGCACGATCTCCCACGAAACCTAACTGTGATACAAAATCTGGATTAACAAAGGGATAGTTGTAAACTTCAGAAAAACCATTTCCTGCCAAGAAATTTGCAACGCTACGTTTCCGATATTGCATCAGTGTTAGGCCGGTGCCAGATTTTCCGGTCGGGAGCGTAGAAGGAATTCGCTCGAAGCCAATCATTCTCGCAACTTCTTCAACTAAATCCGGTGCAAGCAATAAATCAGCGCGCCACGAAGGTGGATCTACCTCCCAATTTGTCGTCGATTTCTTTGCCACATCGCAACCGACAATCGTTAACTTTTCTTCAACTTCCGAGAGTGAAACTTCAGTCCCTAGATATTTGGAAACAAAATTGGGATCAAATGAAACTATTGGTGCATATTTCGGCTCCCCAGAGGAACTGGAGCCAACATATTTTGCACCACCTAGTTCAATCATTAGCGCGATTGCGCGGGCGGAGGAAATCTCAGCGAGGGATGGGTCAACTCCTCGTTCTAATCTTCTAGAGGCTTCTGAGGATAATTTATGTCTGCGCGAGCTTTTTGCAATTGTTATTGGATCAAAGCGTGCCGCTTCGAGTGCTATCTGGGTAGTTTTTTCAGTTACTTCTGAAGTTGCTCCACCCATTACGCCCGCCAAAGCCAGGGCTGTACTTTTATCTGCAACAACAAGATCTTCTGGATGAAGTTTACGCTCTTGATTATCTAAAGTTTTAAAAGATTTTGTGTTACCCGCACGTCTGATAATCAATGAGGTATCAATCTTCGTTGCGTCGAAAGCATGTAAGGGTTGTCCAAGTTCGAGCATCACATAGTTGGTGATATCGACCGCTAAGGAGATTGAACGCATGCCACATTTCTCAATTCGCCGACTCATCCACAGCGGTGTTACTGCTGATGCGCTGAAATCTGAAATGGTGCGGATGTAGACGATTGAGAGTGCGGACTCATCTTCGACTAAGACTTGAATTCCCTTTGTGTTGATTGCAAAGTCTTTCGTTTTAACTTTCTGTGCTGGATCGGAATATTTCAAAGCTAGTGATGCTGCCAATTCTCGAGCAAGTCCTCGGATAGAGAGCGCATATCCACGGTCTGGATTTACCGCAACGTCAAGAACTACATCGTTGATTTCTAGTAATTCGATTGCACTCGCGCCAACCTTCGCACAATCCGCGGGCAACACAATTATTCCTGAATGTTCTTCGCTAATTCTTAATTCACGGGCTGAACAGATCATTCCATTACTGGTCTTGCCATAAGTTTCTCGTGCTGAAATTGCAAAATCTCCAGGCAGTACCGCGCCTGGAAGAGCTGCTACAACTAAATCCCCCACTACAAAATTTGTTGCACCGCAAATTACGAATCGAGTAGAGCCTTCACCACAGTCCAGACCGACATATCGGATTGCTTTTTTATTGCCAGTTAATTCCTCGATACTTTCGACTCTTGCGACTACTAATGGGCCAGTTAAATCTCTGCCTTGAAGGTCAATTCCTTCGACCTCAAAACCAACGTTAACGAAAGCGTTTTCCAAATCTTCTAAGGAAATATCTTGCGGTATCGGTGAAAACTCACGAATCCATGACAGTGGAATTTTCATCGGCCACTGATTCCAAAACTGCGAGTAAATCTAACGTCGCCCTCAACGATGTCATGCATATCTGTGATGCCATGTCTAACCATTAACGTGCGTTCAAGTCCCATACCAAATGCGAAACCGGAAAATTCAGAGGTATCTATTCCACAAACTTCTAGAACTTTTGGATTGACCATTCCACAGCCACCCCATTCGATCCATCGGCCATTGAAGAAGAAATCAACTTCAGCACTCGGCTCTGTGAAAGGAAAGAATGATGGACGTAACCTTGTTTTTACATTCGGACCAAAGATACTTTGAGCGAAATAATCAAGCGTTCCTTTTAAGTCTGCCATCGTGATTCCACGATCAATTACTAATCCTTCAACTTGGCTAAAGACTGGCGTATGCGTTGCATCCAATTCATCGGCACGGTAGGTACGACCTGGACAAATTACATAAATTGGTGGCTTGTTTTCTAACATCGTACGAATCTGAACTGGTGAAGTGTGAGTTCTTAGGACCAATTTTGATTCCAAAGGTTCTATGAAAAAAGTATCTTGCATTGTCCGTGCTGGATGATCGGCCGGAATATTTAGCGCATCAAAATTAAGCCATTCTGCTTCTAACTCTGGCCCTTCAGCAACTCGATAACCGAGGCCGATAAAGAGATCAGAAATTTCATTGGTTAAAATTGTAAGTGGATGGAGCCCACCCTTAGGCAATTTTGATGCTGGAAGTGAGACGTCAACTCGTTCTTCGGAGAGAACTTTTAGGTCCCTAATAATTTCCAACTCTTTTAACTTTGCCTCAAAAGCTGCAGTAACTTCCGCCTTTGCCGAACCAACAACTTTTCCGAGCTCTGCTCGATTTTCAGCGGCCAGCTTTCCAAGGGCTTGGCTTGCTTTGGATAGCGCTGACTTATCGCCCAAGTGTTCGGTCTTAACAATCTTTAGCCCCGCGAGATCTTTTGCCTCGTTAATTGCAAGAAGAGCGCTTTTAACGCTTCCAGTAACATCTGCAACATCAGGAACATTGAACGTCATAATAGTTAAATCCTACCGAATTCCAACCTCAAACATCGCGATTGCAGCGGCGCTAGCGACATTTAAACTTTCAGATTTGCCCTTCATTGGAATTGCAACGCGAGCATTTACGCCTGCAATCTCCGGCA